>NZ_SUKD01000077.1:0-367 GCF_013357275.1 Pseudomonas sp. BMW13
CAGATCACTGATCAAACTGCTGTTGCCGGTAGCGCTAGTGCTCGCCTACGTAGCCTGGGCTTACACCCGTATGCCCGGCGCAATCTTGTATGGACACAATCATACGGATCGACCTGTCTTCAGCTATTTCGTCAATGAGGCCTGGGGGGGGAATGGTGGGGCAGTATGCTGCACGCGTATCGAAGGCGATGTGCTGACCGTGCAATGGATCAAGAGCACCACCCAAGCTCAGTACGATGCTGGGCTGCGTGAGGAAACCATCACCCGACAAGTGTCCAGCCCGCCTCGTACCCGGCAAGACAAGTACCTGCATGTGCACTTCTTTCCCGGTGATCAGATTCGTCTGTTCTGGAGCCCCAATCTGGAC
>NZ_SUKD01000078.1:0-298 GCF_013357275.1 Pseudomonas sp. BMW13
CCGGCCTTGACGATGGCCAGCAGGGCCACCACCAGCTCGACGCTGCGCTCGGCCGCCACCCCCACCAGTACGTCCGGGCCCACACCTTGAGCGCGCAACCAGCGTGCCAGCTGGTTGGCGCGCTGGTGCAGCTCGCGATAGCTCAGGCGCTGCGCGCCGAACTGCAGCGCCAGGGCGTCCGGGGTTTGCGCGGCCTGTTGCTGCAGCAGCGTTTGCAGTTGCACACCATCGGGGAACGCCGCCTCGGTGGCGTTCCAGCCACCAAGCAGTTGCTCGCGCTCCGCGCCTGCCAGCATCG
>NZ_SUKD01000079.1:0-474 GCF_013357275.1 Pseudomonas sp. BMW13
GTAGGGTGGATCGCGTTTCATCGATCCACCGTGGCTGCCTGGGTGGTGGATGAAAAGAGCGTCATCCACCCTACGGGGCATGGATGGCTGGATGGCGAGGCGTAGGGTGGATCGCGCTTCACCGATCCACCGTGGTTGCCTGCTCGGTGGATGAAAAGAGCGTCATCCACCCTACGGGCATGGATGGGTGGATGGCGAGGCGTAGGGTGGATCGCGCTTCACCGATCCACCGTGGTTACCTGGGTGGTGGATGAAAAGAGCGTCATCCACCCTACGGGCATGGATGGGTGGATGGCGAGGCGTAGGGTGGATCGCGCTTCATCGATCCACCGTGGCTGCCTGGGTGGTGGATGAAAAGAGCGTCATCCACCCTACGGGTACGGATGGGTGGATGGTGAGGCGTAGGGTGGATCGCGTTTCATCGATCCACCGTGGCTGCCTGGGTGGTGGATGAAAAGAGCGTCATCCACCCTA
>NZ_SUKD01000080.1:0-770 GCF_013357275.1 Pseudomonas sp. BMW13
GATTACTCGACGATCTTGGCAACCACGCCGGCGCCGACGGTACGACCGCCTTCGCGGATCGCGAAGCGCAGGCCGTCTTCCATGGCGATCGGCTTGATCAGGGTGACAACCATCTTGATGTTGTCGCCCGGCATTACCATCTCAACGCCTTCCGGCAGTTCGCACGAACCGGTCACGTCAGTGGTACGGAAGTAGAACTGCGGACGGTAGCCCTTGAAGAATGGGGTGTGACGACCACCTTCTTCCTTGGACAGAACGTACACTTCAGCTTCGAACTTGGTGTGCGGCTTGATGGTGCCCGGCTTGGCCAGAACCTGACCACGCTCGACTTCATCACGCTTGGTGCCGCGCAGCAGCACGCCGCAGTTCTCACCAGCACGACCTTCGTCCAGCAGCTTGCGGAACATCTCAACGCCGGTGCAGGTGGTCTTGGTGGTCGGACGCAGACCAACGATTTCGATTTCTTCCTGGATCTTGACGATACCGCGCTCTACACGACCGGTAACAACAGTACCGCGGCCGGAGATCGAGAATACGTCTTCGATCGGCATCAGGAACGGACGGTCGATGGCACGAACCGGCTCAGGAATGTAGCTGTCCAGAGTCTCGACCAGCTTCTTAACAGCGCTGGTGCCCATTTCGTTGGTGTCTTCGCCGTTCAGAGCCATCAGCGCGGAGCCGATGATGATCGGAGTGTCGTCACCCGGGAAATCGTAGGTGCTCAGCAGGTCGCGAACTTCCATCTCGACCAGTTCCAGCAGCTCAGCGTC
>NZ_SUKD01000081.1:0-283 GCF_013357275.1 Pseudomonas sp. BMW13
CGGCGTACCCTGAATCGGCAGATCGCTCCCCTCCAGCCCCTCCACTTCCGACCAGTCGCTGTCCAGGCAGAACCTACGGGCGTTCGAGGCTGGCAGTGCATCACGCAGATGTGCCTGAGTCAGCAGCAGCGTCACGCCGCTGTCGTCCAGCATGTGCTGCAGACGCTCGTGCGGGTAATCCGGGTCCATCGGCACGTAGGCGCCGCCGGCCTTGACGATGGCCAGCAGGGCCACCACCAGCTCGACGCTGCGCTCGGCCGCCACCCCCACCAGTACGTCCGGG
>NZ_SUKD01000082.1:0-265 GCF_013357275.1 Pseudomonas sp. BMW13
AGTCGGACTCTTCAGATTATCTCCTCATCAGGCTAATCACGGTTATTGACCCGGCTCTTTGCCGGGTCTTTTTTTGCCTGCGCGGCAGGATTCTCCACCACCAGCGTTTCATGAGAAAAATTCTCAAAAAGGTGTTGACCGATAAATGATAATTGTTATTATTACCCCATCTGGTCGCGAGATCAGTCGATAAGCTAAAGAGACCATTCAGTCGGACTCTTCAGATTATCTCCTCATCAGGCTAATCACGGTTATTGACCCGGCT
>NZ_SUKD01000010.1:0-143771 GCF_013357275.1 Pseudomonas sp. BMW13
TTCACCACCGATGTAGTTGCCGTAGCGCGGCTTGAGGGTGACGACGGCGCCTGCTGTACCCGGTTTCGCGTAAATCATAGTGCGGTCCTCTCTTATTGTTGGCCGGCCGTGAACGGTCGGGACGGGCGGTATCGGGACTAGCTGCAGATATCTGCCCCATAACGCGCTGCCCGGGTGGGCAGCGCTGTCGCACGCCCTAGGGGCTGCCCCAGGGCGCGTATTTCAGGCACTTTGTGGGGTTTCTCCGCGAGCCAGGCGGGCGTTGATATCGTCGATCACGGCTGGCAGCTCGGCAATGGTGTCAATCAGGTAGTGCGGGCGCGAGCCTTCGAACATCTGGCCGATACGCTTGCGCTCCTGCTCCAGTTTGTCCTGCGGCAGCGCCTTGTATTGGTCAAAGGTCAGGCCGAGGGCGTTGCCGGAGCAGGTCAGCGCCACGGTCCACATGCCGGCGCTGCGACCTTCGAGGATGCCTGGCCAGGTGTCGTCGACCTTCACGCAGGCGGCCACATCGCTGATGCCGAGGGCGATCACGTTGGCCAGCGATTGCGCCGGGTAGGGGCGGCCATTGGGCACTTCGTCGGTGGCGACGACGTGGTCCGGGACATAGCCGTTGTCGCGCGCCAGGTCGACCACCTTGGCCATCACCACGGCCGGGTAGCCGGAGCAGGTGCCGATCTTCAGGCCTTTGTCACGTAAGGTGGCAATGGCCTCGAGTGCACCGGGAATGAGCGCCGAGTGGTCGGCGATCTTCTCGATTTGCAGCGGCATGAAGCGCTCGTAGATAGCGGTTACGTCATCGTCGGTCGGCGGATGACCAAACGCGGCACGGTAACGCTCGGCAATTTCCGGGACGTTGCACAGAGTGCGAATATGATCCCACTTGCCCATGCCCATTGGGCCGCGAGCTTCATCCAGGCTGACCTGGACGCCGAACTCGGCAAAGGCTTCGACGAAGATCTGCGTAGGAGCAAAGGAGCCAAAGTCGACGACGGTGCCGGCCCAGTCGAGGATGACGGCTTGCAGGTGGGTAGGTTGCTGGTAGTTCATGGTGTTTCTCCGTTTCGAGGGCGATGAGGTGCTAACCGTCCTATGGGGCGGCTGTGGGTTAACGATGCAGTCATGTTGTTGGAGGTGGGCCGTTGGCTAACAGCTCGGCGATCATTGGCCGGTTCTTGCGGATGGCCAGGCAGCACAGGTGATAGTCGATGTGGAACGGGTGGTCGACGAAGGTAACCGGCCTGGTTCCAGGTGTTTCGGCGTACTCGACTGCAGAGACAAAACCGATACCGATGCCTTGGGCGATGGCGTGGACGATGGCTTCGCGGCTGTTGAGCTGCATCACGCAGTCGAGTTCAATGTCGAGTTGTTGAGCTCCATCCTCGACCAACTGCCGGGTGCGTGATGCACGCTCGCGCAGAACCAGTCGCTCGCCGCGAAGCTGTTCGACACGTACCTGCTCCTGAGTGGCCCAGGGATGGTCGTCGCGCACCACGGCGATGATCGGATAGCGGCGATACAGGCGGGTGTGCAGGCGTTGATCCAGTCCGGATAGTGCCAGAATGGCCACGTCGATATCGAAGTTGTACAGCCGCTCCAGGGTGTCGACTTCGGAGGAGAACGAGGTCTCCAGTTCGACGTCCGGGTACTGTTGCATCAACTCGTAGGTCAGGTTCATGGCGATAGGTGGTGAAACGGCCCCCAGGCGCAGCATCCCTGCCTTGCGCTGGCGGAAGCTTTGTAACAGTTGCACGGCTTCGTCTTCCTGGCCGAACAGGCCCTGAGTGATCGCGTACAGCTGATGCCCGGCGTCACTCATCTCGATGTAGCGACCGCGGCGGTGGAACAGCTCGACGGAGAACATGTTCTCAAGCGCGCTAACCTGCTCGCTGACGGTCGGCTGGCCGACGCTCAGGTACTCGGCAGCCTGAGTGAAGCTGCCGGTACGCGCGACCGCGTGAAAGGAGCGAAGCCATTTGTGGTACTGGTACATAGTGTTTCTCGATCTTGATTCTGGGCCGTTTCAGCCTAGGTCAACGACGCACGAACAGGGCGACCAGCGCACTGCATGCACAAGCCGAAGCCACGACCACGAAGATCAACGAGGTGTTGCCGGTGCTGTCGAGCATGCTGCCGATCAGCGGCTCTGCCAGACCGGCGAACAGGTAGGACGAGAAGTTCATCACCCCGGTTGCCGTACCCGCTCGTTTGGCGCCCACGAGGTCCGGACACAGTGCCCAGAAGCTCGACGCCGGGCCGTAGACGAAGAAGCCGCAAAGAAACAGGGCGATAAGGCCGATGGCGCTGTGTGCTGGCAGGCTCCACATCCACAGGCTGGTGGCGGCGCCGAGAATCATGTACAGCATGATCGCCTTGTAGCGCTTGGAGCCGAACAGCTTGTCGGACACCCAGCCATTGCTCAGGGCGCCGACCGCCATACCAACGGGCAAGGCGATGGTGATCCACTTCGGATCGATCCAGGCGTCAGCGCCGCCACTTTTCCAGTCGGCACCTAGGAAGTGCACCGGTACCCAGACTATCAGGCCGTAGCGCGCCGCATTCTGGAAGCCCAGTGAGACCGCAGCAATGATCAGGCGGAAGTTCTTCAGTACGGCCTTGTAGCGCTGGGCCGAGGTTTCTACTTCACCGGAGGCCGCTTCCTGACCCTTGTCCTCAGCATTGGCCACGCCCGTGTCGGCCAGCGGCTCGAAGCCGAGGTCCTGCGGGCGCTCCCGAGCGACAAAGAAGAACATGATTCCACCCGCGAGCATCAGCAGTACCGGCAGACGGAAAATCCAGCGCCATTCGAGCTGCAGGACCTCGAGGACTACCACCGAGGTGACGTAGGAGAGGATCGACGCGCAGCCGGCAGCGAAGACATAGAAGCCGTACACCTTGCCGCGTTCGTGCACGCCCCACCAGTTGGACAGCACGCGACTGCCAGGTGCCCAGCCCAGCGCTTGCAAATAGCCGTTGAGGCCCCAGGGCAGGATCAGGCTGAAGAAACCGGTGGCGAAGCTGGTAACCCAGTTGGCGCCACAGGACAACACTGCGCCCAGGCTCATGATGCGTCGGCCCCCGAACTTGTCAGCGAGGTTGCCGTTGATGGCCTGGCCGATTGCGTAACACCACAGCATGGCGGCGGAGATCCAACCGAGGGTTTCCTTGCTCAGGCCGAACTCGGCCTGCATGCCCGGAATGGCGAAACCGAAAGTTTGCCGGCCGGTGTAGAAGAACAGGTAACAGAACATCGCCGCCAATAGCATGCGCCATTGGGCGAAACGAAAAGACGGTGTAGCAGGTAAAGCAATACCAGACAGGGATTGGGAACGGCTCATGATCTTTTCCTTCTTGTTACGCTCCCTCCGGACACTTAGCCGGAAGGACGGCACTCTTTTCTGGTGCTACAGGAAACAGGCGTCCGCAAGTGGGCGCCCAGCATTGGAAGCGGCTTTCAGACGGCTTGCGAACCGATGAAGTTCTTGCCGCGAGCACCCTGCATGGCGTAGAGGATCATCTCCTGTGCCTCACTCTCCGTCACCCCGTAATCCGTGAACTCGGTCTTGACGTCGAGGCTATGCAGGAACTCCCGCAGGCGCTTCTGGGCCAGGCCCAGATCGGTACCGAAGACTCGTTGCAGCGTCTGATCCCGCGTGGCATCGCGTCCCCAGGCCAGGCCCAGTACATAGGGCAGGGTGAAGGAACAGGCGATGCCGTGGGGCAGGCCGTGGCGCAGGGTCATCTCATAGGAGATGGAGTGCGCCAGTGCGGTCTTGGTGTTGGAAAAGGCCATCCCCGCCTTCAATGCGGCCAATGCCATGCGCGAGCGAAGGTCACGGCTCGACAGGTCCTGGCGCAGTCGGGGTAGGCATTCGAGGATGTCCTCGATGGCAGAGATGGCGAAAGTGTCGGAAATCGGGTTGGCGTTGACGTTCCAGATCGCTTCCAGTGCGTGCGACAGGGC
Organism: Pseudomonas sp. BMW13; assembly: GCF_013357275.1. NCBI lineage: Bacteria > Pseudomonadati > Pseudomonadota > Gammaproteobacteria > Pseudomonadales > Pseudomonadaceae > Pseudomonas > Pseudomonas sp. BMW13. The sequence continues at coordinate 3,965 of NZ_SUKD01000010.1, forward strand.
GTCCAGGCCGGTAGACACGGTGACGCCGGCCGGTACCGTCAGCATCAGCTCCGGGTCGACGATGGCGGCAGTCGGCCAGGTGCAGGACAGGTGTAAGGAGTACTTCTTCTGCTGGGCGGCATCCCAGATGGTCGCCCAGGGCGTCACTTCGCTGCCGGTGCCGGCGGTGGTCGGTACGGCGATCAGCGACTTGCAGCGCGGCGGGGTGAACTGTTTGCCGCTGGCCAGCAGGCTCAGCAACTCTCTGAAACTGCCGGAGGTGGTGCCGACCATCAGCGCCTTGGCGGTGTCGATGGCGCTGCCGCCGCCGACCGCGAGCACGGTCTCGCAGCCTGCTGCCTGCTGCCAGAAGCGCTCATAGGTCGTGCATAGCTGGGCGACATCGGGGTTGGGTTGCACATCTTCGACGATATGCACCAGGCGATCGCCCAACAGAGCCTGGATCTTGTCGACCAGGCCCAGGCCACGGGCTTCGGGGAAGATCACCAAGGCCACGGTCTGGCCTTCGGTAAGGGTGGTGATCTGGCTCAGGCTGCCGCCGCCAAAATAGGTAGCGACCGGGTTATGGAACTGGGCAGGCATGGCACTTCCTTTATTGTTGTTTGAACGTGGGGCCATAGTCTCTGCCACCATAGCGACGCTCAAATCGATTGATTCAAGGTATGGATCGGCGGGGCCGATAGATGAGGGCGCAGCGATATCGTGGGTCACCGTTCGGGTACTCCAGAAATTCGGGGATGCCTGAGGCGGTAGCCGGTACAGAGCCTCGGCTGGCCTCAGCTAAGGGAAAAGCTTGTATCGGCGGCGGGCTCAGTGCCTGCCGCCTTGCTGGATACTGCTGCGCAAGCGGCTGGACAGCATGTCGGCGGCTATCACCATCAGGGTAATGACGATGATGCAGGTGGCGGTTTCCTGGTACTTGAACAGCTTCAGGCTGCTGACCAGTTCGAAGCCCAGACCGCCGGCGCCGACCATTCCCAATACGGTGGCCGAGCGCAGGTTGACCTCGAAGCGGTAGAGGATCACCGCGATCCAGGCAGTGATCACCTGCGGCAGCACGCCGAACACGATCACTTGCAACGGTCTGGCGCCGGTAGCGCGCAGCGCCTCGATCGGCCCCTGATCGATCTCCTCGATACTCTCGGCGAAGAACTTGCCCAGCATGCCGACACCATGTACTGCGAGCGCCAGTACGCCAGGGAACGGGCCAAGGCCGACGGCGGAGACGAAAATCAGCGCCAGGATCAGTTCGTTGATGCTGCGGATCACGTTCAGCGTCTGCCGGGTGCCCTGGTAGAGCCAGCGATTGCTGTGCAGGTTGCGTGCGGCGAGAAAGGCCAGTGGCACGGCGAAAATGATGCCCAGCAGGGTGCCCCAGATGGCAATCTGGATAGTCTCCAGCGCTGGAGCAACCAGCCTGGAAAGGATGTCCAGGTCCGGAGGCACCGAACGTGAGAGGAAGTCACCGATCTGCGGCAAGCCGGCGGCCAGCTCACCCCAGCTCAGCTGTGCGCCGCCAGCGCTCCAGTGGAGCATGGTGATCAGGGCCAAGATCAGAGCGGAGCTGGCGAGCCAGCCGCGCAGGTTTTCGGGCGTATTCACCATCCAGCGATAGTTGTGTGCACGCATGTCAGCCTCCCAGACCATTGGCGTAGTGTGGATGTGGTACACAGGCTTCAGACGCCGCGTCGGGACACTCTTCGGGGGCGGGGTAGATACGCTGCAAGACTGGTTCGTCCAGACCATCGGCACTGCCGTCGTAGACCAGACGGCCGTGAGCCAGACCGATGATTCGATCGCCAAACTCACGGGCCAAGTCCACCTGATGGAGGTTACATACCACCGTGATGCCCAACTCGCGGCTGGCATCACGCAGGTACTGCATGACCAGGCGTGCGGTCTTCGGGTCGAGACTGGCCACGGGCTCGTCGGCGAGAATTACTCTGGGTTGTTGAGCAAGTGCGCGGGCAATGCCCACACGCTGCATCTGCCCGCCCGACAGGGAGTCCGTACGGGCACCGGCCTTGTGTAGCAGATCTACTCGGCGCAGGCACTCGCGTGCTAGTTCGACATCGTGGTTGCTGAACAGCTGAAGCACAGAGGTCAAGGTCGAGACAGACCCCAGTCGCCCGCTGAGCACGTTCTTCAGTACCGAGAGGCGCCGAACCACATTGTGGTGCTGGAAGATCATAGCGACCTGTCTATGCAGATCGCGTTCGTCACGTACCTGCATCGCATCGATACCTGCCACCTCTAGTTCGCCTCCATCGGCTTGGGCCAGGCGATTCATGCAGCGCAGCAAGGTGGACTTGCCTGCACCGGACTGGCCGAGCACGACAACGAACTCGCCAGCGCCGACATGCAGGTCGATACCGCAGAGGACGGGGTTGTCACCGTAGTGCTTGGTGAGTTGGCGGACCTTGATCATTTCATCTTGCTCAGGTCGAGATCGAGCACCTTGGCGGTGTCACGTACCACGTTGTAGGCGTTGTCGGTGGTTGGCTGGAAGCCGTCGAGCATTCCCTGATCACCCCAGGGCACGTTTTTGACGTTGGCCAGGGCAGTGACCAGTTTCTGCTTCAATGCCGGATCTAGATCCTTGCGCCAGACCATTGGTGACTCAGGGATGTCGTTCGAGCTCCAGACAATCTTCAGGTCGTCCTGCTTGACCTGCCCCGAGCTGATGGCGGAGTTGAGAATGCGGTCTGCCACGGCGGCGGCGTCGACCTTGCGGTTGATCACGGCCAGAATGCTGGCGTCATGCGAGCCGGAGAAGATCACGCGGGAGAACAGCTTGTCCGGGGCGTATCCAGCCTGCTCGATACCAGCCTTGGGAAACAGATGACCGGAGGTGGAGCTGGGATCGACGAAGGCAAAGGTGTGGCCGTTGAGGTCGGCCAGCGAATGGATGCCGCTGTCGGCACGGGCCACGATCAGGCTGCGGTAGGCACTCTTGCCAGTCTTCTTGGTGACCGCAACTGCAAAGGCCTCTGCATCGGCGATCTGGTTTGCCAGCACATAGGAGAATGGACCCAGATAGGCGACATCCAGTTTCTTTGAACGCAGTGCTTCGATCACGCCGTTGTAGTCGGTGGCCACGAACGGTTTGACGGGCATGCCCAACTGCGACTGCAACTGATCGAGCACGAGCTGACTGCTCTCGATCATCGACTGGGAGTCCTCGGACGGAATCAGGCCGATGCTGAGAGCCGTCTCGGCCTGCAGGTGGGGACTGGCAAACAGCGGCAGAGACACGCTGGCGACACATAACAGTTGGCGAAGAGTCTTCATGGCATTCCCGGTTTCGTTGGTTGGAATGCCGCTTAAGCTAGGCCTGTAATGTGACGGTCACACTATCGATTCAATATGGCCTTCGACTGAAAAGTATTGAGTAATTCTATAGATGGCCAACAGCAAGCTTCGCGCCTTTCTCGCCGTCGCTCGGCATGGCAGTTTCAGTGCGGGGGCACGTTCCCTCGGGCTCAGTCAGCCGACCGTCACCACCCAGGTACAAGCCCTGGAGCGGCAGCACAACCTTGAACTCTTCCACCGCCGTGGTCGCCGCGCCGAACTCTCCAGCGTGGGGCGCCAGCTACTGCCCATCGCCCAGCAGTTGCTGGCTCTGGAAAGTGAAGCCGATGGTCTGTTGCGCGATTGTGGAACGCTGGTACGTGGCCAGTTGCGCCTCGGGGCCGTTGGGCCATTTCATGTCATCGAGATGGTCGACACCTTCAGTCGCAGCTACCCACAGATCGACTTGTCGATCCGTGTCGGTAACTCCGCCTCAGTGCTGGCCGATCTGGACAATTATGTAATCGATGTCGGTGTGCTGGCTGGCTTGCATGACGACCATGCTTACCACGCAACGCTCTATGCCAGGCACCCGGTGATCGTCTTTGCCCGCCACGACCATCCCTTGGCAGATCGTGAGTGCATTCCGATTCAGGCCCTGCAGGGCCAACGGATGCTGCGTAGAGAGCAGGGTTCTACAACGCGACTGGCCTTCGAGAAAGTCATCGCAGAGCATGACGTGACCCCGCGCATGGTGATGACGATCGGTAGCCGCGAAGCCCTGCGCGAAGCAGTTGTTCGAGGTATTGGCCTGGGTGTGGTATCAGAGGCAGAGTTTATTCCTGGAGAGGAATTACGGGCTATACGCATCGAGGGCGATCCGGTTTACACCGAGACTTACCTCTATTGTCTAGCCGAGCGCCGCAGCAGTCAGTTGGTGGACGCTTTCCTGACCTGTGCTGATGAAGCTCGGCAACGGCGTAGAGGGGCAGCAAGCTACTAGAGGTCCCGGGGCTGTCCCGCGAGTCCGGCGCGATCATTGATGTTTGCGGTGATCGTTGGCATGCAGGTCGTCAGGTCGTCAGGTCGTCAGGTCGTCCTTGGCCTCGGCAGCCATCAACTTCGTTTAACGCTTCGACGCATCTTCGACACTAAAAGAAAACCCCTGGCTTTCTCTAGGAAAATCAGGGGTTTATTTGGTGGAGCCGGGGGGATTTGAACCCCCGTCCGCCAGCTCTCCGCTATCGGTTCTACATGCTTAGCCATCTCTACTGAGTTAACTCCGCGCCGCCCGAGTGGCAGGGTGCTTGGAGCGAGCTGCATGAGTTTTAGCCGTTACGTCTGCAGCGAACTTGGCGGCGATCCTGTTCTATATGACTGACCAGATCTTCGGGTTTACAGGCATCCCCTAGGGTCAGCTGGCGCCCTTAGGCGGCCAGGGCGTAGTTGTCGTCGTTGGCAACTATCAAATTGTGGCAGCGGATTTACGAGAACTGTCACCTACTCGGCATGCCCCTCAAGTTTCGCTACCGGCGTCGAATCCTAATCGGCCCCAAAACCTTCGTGGTTACATCTACGACGCGGAGTGTACGGTAAAGGTTCCTCGGCGTCGACTGCGGATTCCATCTCAGGACGCTATGATGGCCTCCCGCATCCGCCTGCCTGCCCATGGAAAGGAGCCGCAATGCCGAGTTCTAGCCGCCACCCTCTGCGTCAGTGGATCTGGCGAGCGTTCGTGCAAAGCGCGCTGATCCCGCTGATTCTGGTGGAGTCGGTGCTGATTGCGGTGTACCTGCTGAGCAATCAGGCCATTCGTGATGCGCAGATCAGCCACCTGCAGGAAACGGCGGTCAAGGACCTGGCCAGCGCCGCGTTGCGCGAAGGGCAGATCATCGATGGTCGCCTGCGCTCCATCGAGTCGCTGCTGCAGGTCTATCGCGATGCGACGCATGATGCGCTGCTCGATAGCCGTTTCCAGGCCGATGACCTCGAACGGGCGCGCCATGCGCTGACCGACTCCGGGGTGTTCTATACCCGCAGTGACGATGGTCGGGCTGCTTCGTTCTACGCCAACAGCACGCCGTTGGCGCAACAGGACCACGCCAAGGTCATGCGCCTGTCGCAGGTGGATCCACTGATGCGTTCGATCCGGCACGCCAACCCGCTGGTGGCGGCGCTGTATTTCAACAGCTGGGACAGCTACAACCGTATCTATCCCTGGTTCGACACGCCGGCGCAGTATCCCCACGACATGGTGATACCCGATTACAACTTCTATTACCTTGCCGACGCCAAGCACAACCCCGAGCGCAAGGTGGTATGGACCGACGTGTATCTGGACCCGGCGGGCCTGGGCTGGACGATGTCGGTCATCGCCCCGGTCTACCGCGAGAGCTTTCTCGAAGGTGTCGTAGGGCTGGATGTCACGGTCGGCCAGGTGCTGAGCGAGATCGCCGAGCTCAACGTGCCCTGGCGTGGCTATGCGATGCTGGTCAGCCATGACTACAACATCATGGCGCTCCCCGAAGCGGGTGAGCTGGACTTCGGCCTGCGCGAGCTGACCCAATACTCCTACGAGGAGGCGGTGCGTCGCGAGGTACTCAAGCCCGAGGATTTCAACCTGGCCAAGCGCGATGGCATGGCGCCGCTGCTTGAGGCGATGAGCGAGGGTCCAGGTGGCGTGCAGGAGGTCTTGCTGGGCGGGCGCAATCAGCTGGTGGCCTGGAGCGAGATTCCGCAGACCGGCTGGCGCCTGCTGCTGGTGGTGGACGAGGAGCAGGTGTTTCACGATACCAACCAGTTGTCCGAGCGTTACATGCAGATCGGCTACCTGCTGATCGCCGGGCTGCTGGCCTTCTATCTGTTGTTCTTCGCCCTGATGTGGCTGCGTTCGCGGCATCTGAGCGATCAGTTGGCCAAGCCCATCTCCGGCATCGTCGACATGGCGACCCGCCTGGGTGAGGGCAGGGAGCTGCCCGTCGCGCCGGACAGCCACATCCATGAAGTGCGGCGCCTCGCCGATGCCATGCAGCGGGCCGGCAAGCAGCTCAAGGCCAGCGAGCAGGAGCGGCTCGAAGCCCAGAGCATCCTGCAGCTGGTGCTCGACAGCACCACGGAAAGCCTCTGGGAAATCGATAGCCGGGCCCTGACCATCGAGCTCAGCGAGCGCTTCGTTCGCCGCTTCGGCCTGGGTGGCACGCACCTGACGCTGAGCGAGTTCAACCAGCGTGTGCACCCGGATGACCTCGAGCGCCTGCGTCACCTGCGCAAGCAGTTCGCCGACAATGGCGATGAGCATTTCGATGCCGAATACCGCTACCTGGACTGCCGTGGCGAATACCTCTGGCTGCTCAGCCGGGGCAAGGTCCTGGCCCGGGACGAGAGCGGTTGGCCGCTGCGCATCGCGGGTACACACGTCGATATCACCCGGCTCAAGCAGGTTCAGGAGGAGTTGCGGCATGCCAGCCTGGAGGCGCTTGCGGCCAGCCAGGCCAAGAGTCGCTTCCTGTCGAGCATGAGCCATGAGCTGCGCACGCCGCTCAACGCCATCCATGGTTTTGCCCAGCTGATCGAGATGGAGGCGCAGGACAAGGCGGATGCCCGCCTGGAGACCGACTATTCGCGGGAAATCGTCAGCGCCAGTCGCCATCTCACCTCGCTGGTCGACGACATCCTCGATCTGTCCAGTATCGAGAGCCGGCGTCAGCAGCTGCAGCTGCAGGCGATCGACATCGGTACGCTGCTCAGTGGCTGTGCCGAGCTGGTGCAGCCGGAGGTGCAGCAGAAACAGCTGCACCTGCAGGTCATGGAACCGGCGGACCCGCCCCTGTTCGTGCAGGGCGACCCGCGGCGCGTACGGCAGATTCTGCTCAACCTGCTCTCCAATGCGATCAAGTACAACAGCCCGCACGGGATGATTCGCATGGGGTACGAGGTGCGCGCCGACTGCGTGCGGCTGTGGGTCGACGACACCGGCCCGGGGTTGTCGAGCGAACAGCAGGCGCAACTGTTCCAGCCGTTCCAGCGACTGGGGCGTGAGAGCTCGAACATTCCCGGTACCGGTATCGGGCTGGTGCTTTGCCGCGAGCTGGCCACCCTGATGGATGGCGAGATCGGCCTGCGCAGCGAGCCGGGAGTCGGCAGCTGCTTCTGGCTCAACCTGCCCAGCGCGGCCAGCCCGGACGCGCTGGGCGACGAGAGCCATGAGGCCGCGCCTCAGACCGTGCAGAGTCTGGTTCAGGTGTTGTGCGTCGAAGATCACCCGGCCTGCATGCGGATTCTGCAGGCCTCGTTGCGGGAGTTCGCCGAGGTTCGCGGCGTCAGCTCCTGCAAGAGTGCGTTGGCCGTATTGCAGGAGAGCGAGCCGGCGCTGGTGCTGCTGGATATCGACCTGCCGGACGGCAGTGGCCTGGACGTGCTGGATGCCATGCGCCTGGAACCGAGGTTGCGCAACATACCGGTGATCGTGATCAGTGCGGTGGCCGATGACCGGCTGTTCGAGGATGCCCGGGCACGTGGCGCCGCGGCCTGCCTGAGCAAACCGGTGGACCTGCAGGAAGTGCGTCAGTTGGCGTTGAGCCTGCTATACAGCGGTTTCTAGCAGGCTCAAGCATCACGCCCAGGGGTGTCACTCGCTGGCGGACAGCAGGTCCAGCGCTTCGCCCAGCACCTTGACCGATTCGGCGTGATCGCCCGCCTTGTGCAGGGCTTCGCCCTCGGCGCGCAACTCCTTCACCTTGGCCAGTACCTCGGGGTCGGTCGGCGGTTCGCTTTGCAACAGGGCATCGATCTTGGCCATGTCCTGAGGGCAGTGCATGGCCCAGAGCGGCAGGCTGATCAGTGCAGCGACGAGAAACATGAGCGTGCGGCGCATGATGGCTCTCCTGGAAGGGGGCGGGAATCTCAGTATAGGAGAGCCTGGGCCAGTGGCTGATTGTCGACAGCAACGTGGTCAGCGTCGCAGCACCTGTACTTGCACGTTGCGCTCCGACTTGCAGCAGCGGATATCGATATCCAGGAAGCGCTGGATGACCTCGATGTTGCTGCTCAGGTGTTCGCTGACGTGTGGCGTGGTGAAACTGCCGGCACCTGCCATGGCCAGTGGCAGCAACAACTGGTCGGCCAGGTGCTCCTCGACGGCGGCGCCGCTGCCGAGCCAGGTGCGCGCCTGTTCGATGGCCTGGTCGGCTACCTGTTCGGCGCGCACGCTGGTCTGTCCGACGCTGCTGAACACGGCGGTGACATCACTGCAGGTGACCTCCAGCAGCAGTATGTTGCCGGGGCCGATGTCTCGCTCCAGCCACACCCCCTTGAGGTCTTCGGCCGGCCATTTCAGGCGCTTGCCGACCCTCGCCAGTTCGCGCTCGGCCACATGTCCCGGCACGTCGGCCAGCAGTGCCCGTGCCTGCTGGCCGAGGCGTTCGCCGGGGCCGCTCAGGTGCAGCGGTTGCAGGGTGCCAGGGGTGATCTGCAGGGCCAGTTCACCGCCGCCGGCCGGCACGAAGCCATGGCGCAGCAGCTGCAGTTCGACCTGTGCGCCCATGCGCTGCAGTAGTGGCAGCCAGCTGTGCGCGAGAAATTCGAAAGGCGGTGCCAGCGGGTTGTGCGTGCCGCCGCTGAGGTGGATGCGGCTCGGCGCGTCGGCCTGCAGCAGGGCGGGCAGCAGCGTCTGCAGCACCAGGCTGCAGCTGCCGGCGGTGCCGATGGCGAAGCGGTAATCGCCGCCGCGAATCGGCCCCGGTACGAAGCTCAGGCTCTGCGAGCCAAGTTCGACACCGCAGGTGTTGGCCGAGCAGATCTGCGCGGCGGCATTCACTGCGGTCAGATGCTGGCGCAGCAAGCCCGGCCGGCTGCGCTTGGCGCGGATGTTGTGGATACGAAACGGCTGGCCGGTGAGCATCGACAGGCTCAGCGCGCTGCGCAGAATCTGGCCGCCACCGATGGCGCCGTCCAGTTCGAGGAAATCCGTGTTCATGTTGTGTCCTTGTGTTCGCTGATCATGCCCTTGTAGCGCGAGGGCATGATCATTCAGGCGTATCGCTCGACCGTCTCACGCAGGTAGGTATCGAGCACGCTATCGTCCGCTCGGGTGCGTGGCAGGCTCGCTACCGTCTGCTCCAGCTGCGCTTCGATAAACGCATGCAGGGCCGGGCGACGTGGGCCGTAGGCCGACTCGTCAGCACTGCGCTTGAGCGCCAGCAGCTCGTCGACTTCCGCCAGCAGGACGCGGTCGTCCACCGTCTGCAGCAGGTCGGCGAAGGTCATCGGCGGGCGGCCGCGGCCCTGGTCGATCCAGCGTACGGCAAGCAGCGGGCGCAGCACGTAGAAGTACTTCTTGAAGCGCACCGTCTCGTCCTGCAGGTAGCCGCGAAAATTCTTCCTGGCCATCGACAGGTAGTGATGACGCGCCGCCGGCGGGCTGTAGAACAGCTCGGCGAGTTCGCGTAGGCGCGCCGTGGCGTCGTCCTCCTGGCGATACACCAGCGGTGAGTCGAGCCATTCCAGCAGCGTCGGGTTGGATTTGCGCAGCAGGCCGAGGGTCTTGCGCAGCTCCCAGCCGCTGACGTCCAACTCGTCGTCCAGCGGCCGCTCGATCACGTCACGCGGTGTGTCGACCTGGATGAACCAGTCCGGTTTTTCCACGTAGACGAAGCGTACGTCGTAGTCGCTGTCGGGCGAGGCGAAGCCCCAGGCACGGCTGCCCGACTCGCAGGCATACAGCACCTTGACGTTGTGCTCGCGTTCTATGCGCTCAAGTTCTTCCAGCACCCGTGCGCGCATGGCGTCGCTGAGCGGATGGCGTTGTTGCAGGTTCATTTCTTTCATCCTTCTGTCCTTCATGCCAGGCGTGCGTAGCAACCTGGCGGCAGCTGGCCGTGCTGTTCCAGTGTTTGCAGTCGCTCCAGCAGTTGCATGCGTTCGTCTCGGCCTGTGCTCGGGTCGACCATCAGCCCTTGCCGCTGGCACCACTGGGCGATCTGCTCCAGCCAGTGCTGGTCAGCCTCGCGGCTGTCCAGGCGGCGCAGCAGGTAAGCCAGTTGCTGCCAGCGCGGGCGCAGGTGCATCAGTGCACTGTGGCGCGCGGGCGACAGCTGCTGGCGGTCGAGGCGGGCATCCAGTGCCTCGGCCATCGCTGACCAGGGCTGCTGGCTGAGCCTGCGCACGGCCATGGCGAAGACCTTGTCTGCCGGGTCATCGAGAGCGGCCAGTTGCTCGTTCAACTGTGTGTCACCGAGGGCGCTGACGGCGGCCAGGCGCACGCTGCTTTGCGGGGCGCGCAGAGCGGCTTGCAGCCAGTCGTCCGCCAGGCGCGTATCCAGGTCGGCGGCCAGGCCGAGGACCATGAGCCACTCGCGCTTGCTCTCTGGCAGCGCTTGTTGCAGGCGGCCGCTCAGTACCTGGCGGGCGTCCAGTTGCCAGCGCGGCGCCGCCCAGAGCGCCAGGTTGCGCATGGCGGGTGAGGCATCGAGCAGTGCACGACGCAGCAGTTCGCGTGGGTCGTCGAGGCGCTGCAGCAGGGCATGCATGGCCTTTACCCGTACGCTGGCGCCGGGTGTGTGCAGGGCTTCTTGCAGCAGCGCGATGGCCTGTTCATCCGGCAGAGCCTGGCAGGCCAGCACCGCTTGCTGGCGCACGGTCATTTCGCGGTGCGCCAGGGCTCGCTCCAGCAGCCGGGCAGGGGTGTCGCTGACTTCGAGCAGTAGCGCGAAGAGAAAACGCGCCGCCTGCCCCTGGCTGCTGGCGAAGGCGGCTTCCACCTGGCTGCGCACCGAGTCGGCCTGCAGTGCCAGGCGGGCGGCGGCCAGGGTCGGAGCATGGTCGTCACGCTGGCGCCCGGCCAGTGCCATCAGCTGGGGCAGGGCGTACAGCAACTCGGCGGCGTGCCCGCTGGTGAGGTAGCGCTGCAGCGCCGCCTTGGCCAGGGTACGTATCTGCGGTACCCAGTCGTTGAGGCGTTCGAGCAGCGCCGTCAACGCCTCGGGCGAGGGTTGCTCGCCGAGTTCGCGTACGGCGGCCTCGCGCACCAGGCCATTGCGGTGGCCGCTCAGTCTTGCCCAGTCGCTCTCTGCGTGGCCCTGGCGCAGGGCGCTCTGCGCTTCCTGCAGGCGCCAGTTCTCCCCGTAATCTGCGGCCGGGGCGCGGCTTTTCAGCCGCTCCAGCCAGTCGTTCAGGTACTTCATTTTCCTATCCTTTCACGCATACCACCTGTCGCAGGGTATGCATCACTTCCACCAGCTCGCGCTGGGCGTCCATTACCTGGTCGATGTCCTTGTAGGCCATCGGGATTTCGTCGATCACGTCGGCGTCCTTTCGGCATTCGACGTGAGCCGTGGCCTTGATCTGGTCGTCCACGGTGAACAGCTTCTTCGCCTTGGTACGGCTCATGGTTCGGCCGGCGCCGTGGCTGCAGGAGCAGAACGCTTCCTCGTTCCCCAGGCCGCGCACGATGAAGCTCTTGGCCCCCATGGAGCCGGGGATGATCCCCAGCTCACCCTTCTTCGCCGACACCGCACCTTTTCGCGTTACCAGCACCTCTTCGCCGAAGTGGCGCTCCTTCTGCACGTAGTTGTGGTGGCAGTTCACCGCTTCCAGCGCCACATCGAACGGCTTGCTGATCACGCCTCGTGCCGCCGCGATCACCGCGTGCATCATCAGTGCGCGGTTCTGCTTGGCGAAGTCCTGCGCCCAGCCCACGGCTTCCACGTAGTCGTTGAAGTGCTGGCTGCCTTCTTCGAAGTAGGCCAGGTCGCGGTGCGGCAGGTTGGCGATGTGCTGACGCATATCGGCCTGGGCTAGTTCGATGAACAGGTTACCGATGGCGTTACCTACGCCGCGTGATCCGCTGTGCAACATGAACCACACGCGGTTGGCTTCATCCAGGCAGACCTCGATGAAGTGGTTGCCGGTTCCCAGGGTTCCCAGGTGTTTGCGGTTGTTGGTCTTCTCCAGCTTCGGGTGCTTGTCGGTGATCAGCTTGAAGCGCTCGCTCAGCGCCGACCAGGCGTGGTCGGTCAGCTCCGGCACGTTCTCCCAGGCACCTTTATCGCGGGCGCCGCGCCCGGAAGTACGGCCGTGCGGCACGGCCTTCTCGATGGCGGCGCGCAGGCCGGCCAGGTTATCCGGCAGGTCGTGGGCCATCAGCGTGGTGCGCGCGGCGATCATGCCGCAACCGATATCCACACCAACGGCCGCCGGGATGATCGCGCCGACCGTGGGGATCACGCTGCCGATGGTCGAGCCCTTACCCAGGTGCACATCCGGCATCACCGCCAGGTGCTTGAAGATGAACGGCATCTTCGCCGTATTCATCAACTGCTGCTTGGCGTCCTCCTCGACCGGGACGCCTTGCGTCCACAGCTTGATCGGCTTGCCGTTGGCCACTTCCAGCAGGTTGTAAGTCTTGGTTTGCATCGTCATTCACTCGTCATTCGTGCCGGTCATCCGGCGTGTGTGCAGTGCGGCGACTAGAGGTGGTGAAACATGCGCGCCGCTCTATCCCATTGAGCTACCCGTTGCCGGGGCGGGAGTCGAACCCGCAACCTTCACGTTCTGTAGTTCCACCGGCATTCGCCGGGTCAGTCAAAAAAGTGGAGGCCGGGCCTCCGCGCAGCGACGAGATAACGGGCACATTTGCTCTACCGGCTGAGCTACGGCCTTGCGGCTGGCGGGATTCGAACCCGCGACCCAATGTAGTACCCGTGGCATTCGCTGCCGGCCCGCCGTGGCGGGCCAAAAAAGATGCGACGACAAGGTGTGGTGAAACGTTTTCGTGTTCTGCCATTGAACTACGACCCCGCAGTGATGGAGTCGACGGGATTCGAACCCGCATCTCGACCGTGGAAGGGTGTAGTTCCACCGGCATTCGTCGCAAAACTCTGAATCAGGTGGCACGACAAGATGAGTGACTGTTCCGTGTTGCCACGGGCCGGTATCGAACCCGGCATAACCAATGTACAGCCACTGGCATTCGTGCCTTCGTGCGCAGTCGACAAGGGTGTGATGAGACGTCTTGGATGTAGTCCCATCGGCATTCGAATGCGCTCGAAATCGTTGATCTGTGTGCCCGGCCGCAATGGGCCGGGCGCGTTGTCATAACTCCATCTGCTCGATGGCGTCGACCCAGTGGCCGGCGCCGAAGCGGCCGCTGGCGAACTGTGCCAGCACATCGAACACCGCGTCGCTGAAGCCGCCGACATTCAGGATGTCCTTGCGGTCCGCCGCCTGCGTGGTGCCGTAGGGCTGCAGATCGATGCAGATCAGCCGCGCTTGCGGGTTGATGTGCTTGATCCGTTCCCACTGCCGCAGGGTTTCGGTGGCACCATGGCGGCGGGCGTCGATCCAGGATTCGTTGTCGGAAACCAGAACCAGTGTGTCCACCTTGGCCTTGGCGTCAGCCAGTTGCTTGAGCGGCGCGGAGCAGCTGGTGCCGCCACCGCCCACCGCCGCCAGCATCTGCGCGTTGCTCATCACGCTGTCACGCGGGTTGAGCGCCACCTTCACCACCTTGTTCTCGAACGGCAGTACCTGAGCACGCGGTTGCTTGCGCAGGATGGCCGCCGCCACCAGCGCCGCGACATCGATGCAGCGCACCGCCGTGGTCGCGCCCTGGCGGTAGCCGGTCACGGGGCTGTGCATCGAGCCGGACACGTCCGGGCACACCACCACATGGCCGCTCAGCGCAGGCACGTTGGCCAGCGACAGCTCCAGGGCGTCCTGCAGCGCCTCGCGCACGGCCAGCGGCACACCGTCGCCGGTCATGCGGTAGGCGGCCAGCAGCTGGTACGGGTAAACCCGTGCCTTGGCCACGGCTTCGGCGTCGGCCAGGCGCTGTGCGACCCGCTCTGCGCAACCCTCGACCGCCAGTGCGCCATGGCGCAGCAGGGTGTTGAGGTTCATGCGCAGAGCCTGCCAGCCCATGCGTCCGGCCAGCTCAGCCCATTGCTCGGCGTTCAGCGTCTCGTTGCCGAGCAGCTGGAACGGCACGTCCGGCAGCTCGCTGCTGGCGCCGCTGCGGAAGGCCAGCAGGGCACGGGTCAGCGGCGGCAGGGCGGCGGCATCGGCCGGCTTGCCGATCAGCCAGGCGAAGAAGGCTTCGCGCCAGGCTTCGCTCGGCTTGGGGTGAACCATCTTCACCACGTCCGCCAGTGACGGCTGGTTGCCGATCGCCGCCTGCAGCAGCTGGCGTTCGCTGGCCGCGTTCAGCCAGTTCTGCACCAGGCGCTTGGGCTGCGAACCGAGCGATTTGCGTCCGGTCACGCCGCTGCGCAGGATCTGCACGAAGGTGCGCAGCATCTTGCCGTTGTCCACCACCTGCTCGAACAGCGCCGGCACCAGGCTCGAGCGCTGGGCGGCCAGGGCCGCCAGCAGCAGGGCCGGCATGTCTTTCATGTGGCCTTTCTTGCGGGCGTACAGTGCGGCCTTGGCCACGTAGCGGGCGTCGAGTTCGGCGACCAGCTTCAGCACTTCGGCCAGCTGCGTTTCAGCATCGGCGTAGAAGGTCTGGTTCAGGCAGCCGGTGACGGCGAGCTGAGCCAGCTTGTGCTTGGGCGTGTAGGCATAAGCCGGTGCCTGCTGCTGATTCAGGGTGTCGCTGGCCGGCAGTTGCGCGGCCCGGGTGTTGAACAGATTGAAGTTGGCCATCGTGGCGTCTCGCTGTGTTTATCCGTTGTGCCAGGACTATTGCAGCGGCTGTGCCAGGTTTTGTTGGTTGGCTGTGATTAAATTTCAACTAATTGATTTGTAAGGATTTAATTATAATTTCTTGCCCGTAAGGGAAAAGCTCTCGACAGCGTGCTCCGCAATTTTCATATCTGATGATATCGTTGTTTATCTTTTTGGATAGTTTCTGGGACGGCGGATATGAATGGCAAGCGCACGGTCGCCATCGGTTTCATCGGCGCGACCCTGGACCGGGTCGGCAAGGGCGCCAACCGCTGGAACAAGTGGCGGCCGAGCATCGGTCTGTGTCAGCAGGCCGATCTGCTGATCGATCGCCTGGAGCTGATTCACGGTACCGATGCGCGCGACCTCAGCCTGGCCGAGCGTATCCGCGCCGACATCCGGCAGATTTCCCCGGAGACCGAGGTGCGTCTGCAGCCGATGCACCTGCGCAACCCCTGGGATTTCGAGGAGGTGTATGGCGCACTGCATGACTTCACCAGCGGTTATGCCTTCGATACCGAGCACGAGGACTACCTGGTGCACATCACCACCGGTACCCACGTGGCCCAGATCTGCTGGTTCCTGCTGACCGAGGCGCGTTATCTGCCGGCGCGCCTGGTGCAGACCTCACCGGCGCGCAAGCGTGATGAGGCGGCGCAGGTCACCGGTACCCATGCACTGATCGACCTCGACCTGTCGCGCTATGACCGCATCGCCTCGCGCTTTCAGAGCAAACGCCTGGAAAGCCTGGCCTTCCTCAAGTCCGGCATCGCCACGCGCAATGACGCCTTCAACCGCAGCATCGAGCAGATCGAACGGGTCGCGTTGCGCTCATCGGCGCCGATGCTGCTGATCGGCCCGACCGGTGCCGGCAAGTCGTTCCTCGCCCGCCGCGTGTACGAACTCAAGCGCAGTCGCCATCTGGTCGAGGGACGTTTCGTCGAGGTCAACTGCGCCACCTTGCGCGGCGACGGCGCGATGTCGGCGCTGTTCGGCCATATCAAGGGCGCCTTCACCGGTGCGCAGAATGCCCGCGATGGCCTGCTGCGCGCGGCCGACGGCGGCATGCTGTTCCTCGACGAGATCGGCGAGCTGGGTCTCGACGAGCAGGCCATGCTGCTCAAGGCCATCGAGGAGAAGCGTTTCTTCCCGATGGGCTCGGACAAGGAGGTAAGCAGCGACTTTCTGCTGATCGCCGGCACTCACCGCGACCTGCGTACGCGGGTCGCCGAGGGCCTGTTCCGTGAGGACCTCTACGCCCGCATCAACCTGTGGACCTTCGAGCTGCCGGGCCTCGCCGGGCGGCGTGAGGACATCGAACCGAACATCGACTTCGAGCTGGAGCGTCATGCCCGCGAGCAGGGGCGCATGGTGCGCTTCAACCTGGAGGCCCGGCGCCGCTACCTGGCGTTTGCCAGCTCGGGCGAGGCGGCCTGGCAGGGTAATTTCCGCGAGCTGTCGGCCTCGATCACGCGCATGGCCACCCTGGCCGACAGCGGGCGTATCGACGAGGCGCAGGTCGAGGAGGAAATCACGCGGCTGCGGCGGGCCTGGGGGCTGGCCCAGCGGCAGGACGCGCTGGGCGACCTGCTCGGGGAGCAGGCTGCCGGCCTCGATCTGTTCGACCGTCTGCAGTTGCAGGCGGTGATCGAGGTGTGCCGCCAGGCCGACAGCCTGTCGGAAGCGGGCAGACGCCTGTATCAGGTATCACGCCTGGCCAAGGCGCAACCCAACGATGCCGACCGCCTGCGCAAGTACCTGGCGCGCTTCGGCCTGGATTGGCAGGCGCTGCGTCAGTAGTGATACCAGCGCAGCTCCAGCTGCACCTCGTTGACCGGGCTGGCGAGCTGGCTGAACTCACGCTGGGCGCTCAGGCGCAGGCCGAGGTTGCGCGAGACTTCCCACTGCTGGTTGAGTGACAGGCGGCGGCGCACCTCTCCGTTGTGGAAAAAGTCGCCAGCCGCCTCCAGGGTCAGGTTGCCCATGGGGTTGCGCCAGAGCAGGCCGGTGTTGAAGCCCAGCGCGGGGGCGATGACGGCGGCGAAGTCCTCGTTGTATTCCAGGCGCGCGGTGCCGAGGGCGAAGCCGAGCAGGTCGTCGTGCAGTTGCCAGCTGGCGCCTGCACCGCCACTGAGATGACCGACCAGCGGAGTATCGCCGTCTTCACCCAGCACCCGCTCCAGCCCGCCACCGACCTGCCAGGAGAGCGGTTGCAGCAAGGCGTTGCGCGGAGTCAGCGAGCGGATGTTGGCCAGGTCCAGGCGCTGCAGCTGCCAGTGGTTGTTCTCGTACTGACGCAGCTTGAGCTGGAGAATCTCGATCTGTGCGCCGAGCGGGAAACCGTCGAGGTTGTCGTTCAGGTCGTGGTAGGCCATGCGCAGGCCGTACTCGGCGAAGGCGCGATCGTCCCGGCTGCCGCCGGCCAACTGCCAGGTCCGCGATTCGTGGCCTTCCTCGGGCAGCGGTGGGCGCTCGACGTCCAGTGCCGGCGGTGGATTGCGGCTGATGGCGCCGAGCAGCTGGAAGCTGCGCTGGGCGTTGCTGCTGCGCTCTTCGTCGTTGGCGTGGTAGCGCACCAGGCGGAAGGCCGCATCCTGCATCAGGGCGCGGCGCTCGGCGGGCAGGGCGGTGAAGGCGGCGTCGTCCAGTTGCGCCGGGTCCTGGCTCAGGCGCAGTACCCAGGCCTGCTCGTCGGCGTCCAGCGGGGCGGCACGCCCCAGCAGCTCGCGTTCACGCGACGGGCGATAGTCGATGCGCTCGATCAGCCCGGCGTCCTTGACCGCGCGCACGGTGTCGGTGGGGATGGCGGTGAGCGGGAAGTGCTCGGTCAGCTCGATGCCGGGGCGGGCGATTTCCAGCAGTTCCAGCAGGCGGTAGGAGCAGTTCTCGTCGAAGAAGAAGTAGTCGAAGCGGATCTGCTTGAGTTCCCAGACGTGCTCGACCATGCGCGTGGTTTCCTCCGGCGTCAGGTTGAGCCGGTACTCCCACAGGTCACGGTTCTCCAGGCGGTTGTACTCGCTGAGTTTCTCGCGGTACGGCACCAGGGCGAACAGGCCGGGGTAACCCCCCATCAGCCCGCGCCAGGCATAGAGGATGCTGTTGTCGTTGCCTTCGATGAAGGCCCCGAAGTTCAGCGCGTAGCTGAGCAAGGCGGTGTTGTGGCTGTCGATGTCGGGCTGGTCGATGCGCAGCAGGGTATGACCGAACATCGACGACGGGCTGTTCAGGTAGGCCGCCGGGAACACCAGCACCGTGCTGTGTGGGTTCACGTCGGCGATCCACGTGCGGTACTCGGCGCAGTCCGGGGTGGGCAGGTCGTTCAGTTGCAGCTGCGCCTTGAGCCAGCGCGTACGCGCCGGGTAGACGCACTGCGGGTGGCGGTCGCCCAGCTCGGCGGGCTGGTACAGCGCCTTGACGGTCGCCTGGAGCTCGGCTGCCGGGTCGCTGGCGCCGTGTTCCGCGAGAAAGAAATCGTCGTCGTCGACGTAGCTGCGCCAGCCACCGAGTTTGCCGGTTTCGTAGTGGCCCAGGGCGATCCAGTAGGGATCGTCAGCCAGTCGTTCGAGGCTGGCGGCATGCAGGGGCAGGCTGAGACTCAGGGCGATGACGGCGAATATCCGTTTCAAGGGCACTGTTCTTCTGCTTATGAGGATGGCCGAGCTTTGGTCAGCCATGCGCTGGGTGTCAAGGCAGTCGATGAACGCATTTCGCGCAAGTGCTGATCGGCGTCAGTCTTGCGCCGTGCGCGGCGGATCACACTGGTGATTCCTCACTCCCAAGGAGACAGGGCTCATGGCTCATCGAGATGTGCTGGACGCGCTGCAGCGCGACTATACGACCCGCGCCGAGGCGATTCGCCGCGATCTGGGGCGCACCCATTCGGCTGATTTCGCCGAGCAGGCGCAGCAACGGCAGAACGATGAAGTGCTGGAGGCCCTGCTGGCCGAGGCCGAGCAGGGCCTGGTGCGGGTGCGCCAGGCGCAGCAGCGGCTGGCCGAAGGGCGCTATGGCGAATGCCTGTGCTGTGGCGAGCCGATCGATGCGGCGCGCCTGGCCGCCATGCCGGTCGCCGAGTACTGCCTGCACTGCGCCGAGTTCAACTGAGCGGCGCTTCGACCTCCTGCAGCAGACGGCGGGCGGCCGAGTCGGCGGCGTCGATGTAGGGTTGCAGGACGCTGGCCGCGCCGGCGCGATTGAAGGCTTCCAGGTCGCCTTCGCGGAAGGCGCTGAGGGTCACGCTGCCGCGAAAGCCGGCACTGCGCGCGGCGCGCAGCAGCAATGCGTTGACCTCGCGCTGGGGGATGGTGCTGACCAGCGCGCGGGCCTGCTGCAGGGGCAGGTGGGCGATGAAGTCGGCGTCCTCGGCATCGCCGTAGCACACGGCCAGGCCGGCCTGGCGGGCGCTGGCCAGCGCCTGTGGGTCGAAGTCCACGCCCAGCACGCGCAGGCCGCCCTCCTGCAGGCGGTGCGCCAGCTCGCGCCCGTAGCGACCGAGGCCGTAGACGATGACTTCCGGCTGTGCCTGGGCGGGGGCGTTGTCCTCGGCATTCTCGCGGTGGGCGACTTTTCGCTCGAACAGCCCGAGCCAGGGAGACAGGCGTTCGAACAGCGGTTGCGAGTAGAGAATCATGTAGGTGGACAGGGTGATGGTGATGATTCCCACCAGGGTCGTCAGTCCCAGTGCCGCTCCGCCCACGTGGCCGAGGCTGATGCCCATGGCGACGAAGATGATGGAGAACTCGCTGATCTGCGCCACCGTCAGGCCGGCCATGAAACCGGTGCGCTTGCGGTAGCCCATGGCGCCCATGATGGCCATGACGATCAGGGGGTTGCCGATCAGCACGAACAGCGACAGCAGCACGGCGCTGCCGATCTGCTGGTGCAGGTAGGAAAAGTCCAGCTGGATGCCCAGGTGCAGGAAGAAGAACAGCAGGAGGAAGTCACGCAGGCTGGTCAGGCGGCTGGCGATCGCCTCGCGCAACGGCGTGGAGGCCAGGCAGAAACCGGCGATGAACGCGCCCAGCTCCTTGGACAGGCCAAGTGCCTCGGCACCGCCCGCCAGCAGCGTACCCCAGGCGATCGCCACCAGCATCAGCAGTTCGGGGGAGCGGGCCATGGGGGTCAGCAGGCGGGGCAGGGCGAAGCGCATCAGCAGGTAGAGCACCAGGAGGCTGGCCAGCAGCGCGCCGATCAGGGCCAGCGGTGACAGGCCCGTGTGCTCGCCACTGGCCGGCTGGTACAGGCTGATCACCAGCATCGCCAGCACCACGGCGATGTCCTGCACGATGAGGAAACCCATGGCGATGCGCCCGTGCAGCGAGTCGATCTCGCCTTTGTCCGACAGCAGCTTGACGATGATGATGGTGCTGGAGAAGGTCAGCGCGACGGCCACGTAGCCGGCGCTCGTCCAGTCCAGGCCCAGCAGGCGGCACAGGGCCAGGCCGGCGAGGATGGTGAAGGCCAGCTGCCCCAGGCCCGTGGCCAGGGCCACCGCACCCAGGGTGCGTACCAGGTGCATGTCCAGCTTGAGACCGACGACGAACAGCAGCACGGTGATGCCGATTTCCGACAGCAGGCTGATGGAACTGTGATCGCCCGACAGGTTCATCACCGCCGGGCCGGCGAGAATGCCGACCAGGATGTAGGCGATGATCAGCGGCTGGCGCAGCTTCACGGCGAGCATGCCGAGCAGCGCGGACAGGCTGAGCAGGGCGGCGATTTCCTGAAAGGCACTCATAGGCAAGGTTCCTTGTGGTGGGGCTGCCTGTCGATGGTGCAGGCTTGGTGGGGCAATGCGTGGCAGCTTATCGCAGCACCGTTTTTGCGCATTGCCTTGAATCAAGCCTTGATCCTCTTCGCGCCACAGGCCCAGAATCACCCCATGTTTTGCGGAAGACTCCGCCCGCTATAAGGATCGCCAATGTCCAAGCGTAGCCTCGATGCTTTGCGCCTTGCCCCCGAATCACTGACCCGCCCCTTCGCCCCCGAGCAGTTCAATTTCGACAGTACCGATGATCTCGAACCCTTCCGCGGCGTGCTGGGCCAGGCGCGCGCGGTCGAGGCCCTGCAGTTCGGCGTGGCCATGCCGCGCCCGGGCTACAACGTGTTCGTCATGGGCGAGCCGGGTACCGGGCGCTTCTCCTTCGTCCAGCGCTACCTCAAGGCGGAAGCCAAGCGCATGGACACCCCGGCCGACCGCGTCTACGTCAACCACTTCGACGAGCCACGCGAGCCGCGCGCCCTGGAGCTGCCTGCCGGCACCGCCGGCGATTTCATCGCCGATATCAATCAGCTGATCGACAACCTGCTGGCCACCTTCCCGGCGGTGTTCGAGACGCCGACCTACCAGCAGAAGAAGAGCGCCATCGACCGTGGCTTCAACAAGCGCTACGACCAGGCGCTGGACGTGATCGAACGGCTGGCGCTGGAGAAGGGGGTGGCGCTGTACCGCGACAGCAGCAACATCGCCTTCACCCCGATGGCGGACGGCAAGGCGCTGGACGAAGCCGAGTTCGCCCAGCTGCCGGAGGCCGACCGCGAGCGCTTCCACGCCGATATCGCCGAGCTGGAAGAGCGCCTGAACGAAGAACTGGCGAGCCTGCCGCAATGGAAGCGCGAATCGAGCAACCTGCTGCGCCAGCTCAACGAAGAGACCATCACCGTGGCCCTGCAGCCGCTGCTGGCGCCACTGTCGGAGAAGTACGCGGAGAACGCCGGTGTCTGCGCCTACCTGCAGGCCATGCAGGTCAACCTGCTGAAGACCGCGGTCGAGCAGCTGGTGGATGTGGACAAGGCCGACCCGCAGCTGCGCAAGCTGCTGGAAGAAATGTACTGCCCGAGCCTGGTGGTCGGCCATCACGCCAATGGCGGTGCGCCGGTGGTGTTCGAGTCGCACCCGACCTACGACAACCTGTTCGGCCGTATCGAATACAGCTCCGACCAGGGGGCGCTGTACACCAGCTACCGGCAGCTGCGTCCCGGCGCCCTGCACCGGGCCAACGGCGGCTACCTGGTGGTCGAGGCGGAGAAGCTGCTCGGCGAGCCCTTCGTCTGGGAGGCGCTGAAGCGCGCCCTGCATTCGCGTCAGCTGAAGATGGAGTCGCCGCTGGGCGACCTGGGCCGCATTGCCACCGTGACCCTCAACCCGCAGGTCATCCCGCTGCAGCTCAAGGTGGTGATCATCGGCTCGCGCCAGCTCTATTACGCGCTGCAGGATCACGATCCGGACTTCCAGGAGATGTTCCGTGTGCTGGTCGACTTCGACGAGGACATCCCGCTGGCCGAGGACAGCCTGGAGCAGTTCGCCCAGTTGATGAAGACCCGCACCTCGGAAGAGGGCATGGCGCCGCTCACCGGCGCGGCCGTGGCACGCCTGGCCACCTACAGTGCGCGTCTGGCCGAGCACCAGGGGCGCCTGTCGGCGCGGATCGGCGATCTGTTCCAGCTGGTCAGCGAGGCCGACTTCATCCGTCAGCTGGCCGGTGAAAGCATCACCGAGGTCGGCCATATCGAGCGTGCGCTGAAGGCCAAGGCGACCCGCACCGGGCGGGTCTCGGCGCGGATCATCGATGACATGCTGGCCGGCATCATCCTCATCGACACCAGTGGCGCTGCCGTGGGCAAGTGCAACGGCCTCACCGTGCTGGCCGTCGGCGACTCGGACTTCGGTGTGCCGGCGCGTATCTCCGCCACCGTCTATCCCGGCGGCAGCGGCATCGTCGATATCGAACGCGAGGTGAGCCTCGGCCAGTCGATCCACTCCAAGGGGGTGATGATCCTGACCGGCTTCCTCGGCAGTCGCTATGCCCAGGAATTCCCGCTGGAGATTTCCGCGAGCATCGCCCTGGAGCAGTCCTATGGCTACGTCGATGGCGACAGCGCCTCGCTGGGCGAGGTGTGCACGCTGATCTCCGCGCTGTCGCGCACGCCGCTCAAGCAGTGCTTCGCCATCACCGGTTCGATCAACCAGTTCGGCGAAGTGCAGGCGGTCGGCGGGGTAAACGAGAAGATCGAGGGCTTCTTCCGGCTCTGCGAGGCGCGTGGCCTGACGGGCGAGCAGGGGGTGATCATCCCGCATTCCAACGTCGCCAACCTGATGCTCGACGAGCGCGTGCTGCAGGCGGTGCGCGCCGGCCAGTTCAACGTCTACGCCGTGCGCCATGTCGATGAGGCCCTGAGCCTGCTGGTCGGCGAGCCGGCCGGGCACCCCGACGAGAAGGGCCGTTTCCCCAAGGGCAGCGTCAACGCCCGGGTGGTCGAGCGCCTGCGCGATATCGCCGAGATCGGCCTGGAGGAAGAGAGCAAGCCGGTCGAGGCCGAGAAAGCCAAGGTCGAGAAGGCCAAGGCCGAGGCCGCCAAACCGGCCAAGGCACCCCGACGCAAGAAGGGCGAGGAGGAGGGCGGCGCCAGCTGATCGAATCTTGCACGACTGTCCCGGATCGCCTGAGGTAGCTGCCCCAGGCATCTTGCTCACCCGTCATGCACAGAGTTATCCACAGATTGCGTGAATAACTTTGGCTTCACAGTGCAAGCGTTCGGGGTGTAGGCTGAGGTCTGGATTCTGCGAGGGTCGTCGTCATGTCGCGCAGCCTCTGCCTTACCCGCCAATGCCTGGGCCTGGTGACCCGCATCGAATGCATCATCAGGCCACTGGCAGGAGACAACGGACGTTGGACGTTGCTCTGCGCTGCCGGGATGTCGGGGGCGCAACCTTCTGCGATCCGGGCCCAGGGCCCGTTCCACGGGCCTTTCGTCGCCGAGGACGTGCTCGAGGCGATCGCCGAGAGCCTGTTCGTGCAGGGATATGTCGAGTGCAGCGAACCGCCGATCTGGCGCGTGCACCTGCAGGCCGAGCTGCGTCGCGTCAACGGTGAGCGCTACAGCCTGCCAGGGGCCTTCCAGCGTCATCCCGAGACCGACGGGCAGAGCTGAGCGGCAGCGCCCCCCCAGGGCTGCCCAGGCCCCGGTCCAGAGGGTTATCCACAATTTCACCGATGCTTCTGCTGCGGCCGGCTGCTGGTTATACTCGCCGCCGTTTTTCTTTTCCTTCTGTGAGCCACACATGGAACGCTTACTCGAAAACGCGATGTATGCCTCGCGCTGGTTGCTGGCGCCTATCTACTTCGGCCTGTCGCTCGCGCTGCTGGCCCTGTCGCTGAAGTTCTTCCAGGAAATCTTCCACATCCTTCCGCACGTGTTCGAGAAGAGCGAGTCGGAGCTCATCCTGGTGCTGCTGTCGCTGATCGACATGGCACTGGTCGGCGGCCTGCTGGTGATGGTGATGATCTCCGGCTACGAGAACTTCGTCTCGCAGCTGGACATCGATGAAGGCAAGGAGAAACTCGACTGGCTGGGCAAGATGGACTCCAGCTCGCTGAAGATGAAGGTTGCCGCCTCCATCGTGGCGATCTCCTCGATTCACCTGTTGCGCATGTTCATGGATGCCCAGCAGATCGAGAACGAGAAGCTGAAGTGGTACGTGATCATTCACATGACGTTCGTCGCATCCGCCTTCGCCATGGGCTATCTGGACAAGCTGACCAAGCCCAAGCACGACTGACCCGCACGCCCCCGACCGCCCGTCCGAACATGACGGGCGGTCTGCTTTTCAGGTTTGAGTTTTTCCTGTGTTGTACAAGAATCAATTTTGTATAGGTTCTTGTATAGTTTAACCAGGAGGCCGACCTGATGAATCTGCATGACCTGTCTATCCACGCCCAGGCCGGGCGTATCGATGAACTGAACCTGATTTCCCTGGAGGGCGGTATCTATCTGCTCGAAGCGCAGATGGACGGCCGCAGCCATCCGATTCTCGACCCGCGCGGCAGCACGCTGAACCTGCGCTCGGTCGAGCACGCACGGGACGTCCTGCAGGAAATGCCGGCGCTGCCCTTCTTCCTGGTGCACAGTTCGGTGCACGACGAGATGTGCGGCATGCCGTCGGCTGACAACAGCCTGCGCGTGCCCATCGCCTTCCGTTCCAGTTGGTGACTGCCTCGTTCACGCGCGAGCCGGGTGTGCGCCGGCTGGTGCTGATCCTGGGGGACCAGCTGACGCCGGGCCTCGGTGCGTTGCAGGACATCGACCCGCAGCGCGATCACCTGCTGCTGGCCGAGGTAATGGAGGAGGCCAGCCATGTGCCGCACCACCCGCAGAAGATCGCCCTGATCTTCAGCGCCATGCGCCATTTCGCCGAGCAGTTGCGCGAGCAGGGGCTGCAGGTGCATTACGTGACCCTGGACGATGTGGACAACAGTGGCTCGCTGCCGGGCGAGCTGCTGCGCTGGACGCAGCAGCTCGATCCTGCCGAAGTGCACCTGACCGAATGCGGCGACTGGCGTCTGGAGCAGGCGCTGCGCCACTGCGGCGTGCCGATCCACTGGCATGCCGACTCGCGCTTTCTCTGCAGCCGGGAGGCCTTCGCCGACTGGGCGCAGGGACGCAAGCAGCTGCGCATGGAGTACTTCTACCGTGAGATGCGTCGCCGCAATGGCCTGCTGCTCAACCCCGACGGCACGCCCGAGGGCGGCGCCTGGAACTTCGACGCAGACAACCGCAAGGCGTTGCCGCGCGAGGTGCAGCCGCCCGCGCCGTTACGGATCGAGCCGGACGCCATCAGCCGTGAGGTGCTGGCGCTGGTGGCGCAGCGCTTCCCCGACCATTACGGCAGCCTGGACGGCTTCGACTATCCGGTGACGGCAGAACAGGCCGAGCGTCTCTGGCAGCACTTCCTCGTCCGGGGCCTCGCCGACTTCGGCGATTACCAGGACGCCATGGCCGACGACCAGCCGTTTCTCTTTCACTCGCGCATCAGTGCCGCATTGAACATCGGCCTGCTCGACCTGCGACGGATCTGCGCCGAGGTCGAGGCGGCCTACCGCGCAGGGGATGTGCCGCTGAACGCGGCCGAGGGCTTCATTCGCCAGCTGATCGGCTGGCGCGAGTACGTGCGCGGCATCTACTGGCTGCGCATGCCCGACTATGCCGAAGGCAATGCATTCGGCAACTCGCGTGCGTTGCCGGCGTTCTACTGGACCGGCGAGACGCGCATGAACTGTATGCGTCAGGCGATCGGCCAGACCCTGCGGCACGCCTATGCACACCACATCCAGCGGCTGATGCTCACCGGCAACTTCGCCCTGCTCGCCGGCATCGCGCCCAAGGCCATCTGTGACTGGTACCTGGCGGTGTACATGGACGCCTTCGACTGGGTCGAGTTGCCCAATACCCTGGGCATGGTGATGCACGCCGATGGCGGCTACCTCGGCTCCAAGCCCTACTGCGCCAGTGGTCAGTACATCAAGCGCATGTCCGATCACTGCCAGGGTTGCAGTTACAAGGTGAGCGAGAGCACCGGTGAGTCGGCCTGTCCGTTCAATGCGCTGTACTGGCACTTCCTCATGCGTCACCGCGACCCCCTGCAGCGCAACCCGCGCATGGGCATGGTCTACCGTAACCTGGCGCGCATGGACGACGCCCGGCAACAGGCGCTCTGGGACTGGGGGGAACGCCTGCTGGCGCGGCTGGATGCCGGAGAAATGCTGTGAAGAAGGGTGAGCTGCCGGTGAAGCTGTGCGCATGCTGCGGCCTGCCCTTCACCTGGCGCAAGAAGTGGGCACGCTGCTGGGACGAGGTGCGCTACTGCTCCGAGCGCTGCCGCCGTGCACGCCGCTCTGCGGTTCAGACCTGAAAACGCGCGACCATGCCCTGCATATCGGCCGCCAGGTTCGACAGGGCGCGGCTGGCGGTGCTGGTCTGTTCCGAGCCGGCCGAGTTTTGCAGCGACAGGTCGCGGATGTTGACCAGGTTGCGGTCCACCTCGCGGGCGACGTGGGCCTGCTCTTCGGTCGCGCTGGCGATCACCAGGCTGCGCTCGCCGATCTCGGCGATCGACTGGATGATCTGCTGCAGCGCGCTGCCGGCGCCCTGGGCGATATCGAGGGTGTGCTGGGCCAGGCCGTTGCTCGACTCCATGGCATGCAGCGCACGCTCGGTATCGTTCTGCACGGTGCCGATCATGGTTTCGATTTCCCGCGTCGACTGGCCGGTCTTGTGCGCCAGCGCGCGGACCTCGTCGGCGACCACGGCGAAGCCACGGCCCGCCTCACCGGCACGCGCGGCCTCGATGGCGGCGTTGAGGGCGAGCAGGTTGGTCTGTTCGGCGATGCCGCGAATCACATCCAGCACCTTGCTGATGCCGCGAATCTTGTCGGCCAGTTCACCGAAGTCGCTCGAGGTGCCATCCACATTGCTGGCCAGCTGGCTGATCGACGACAGCGTCTGGGCGATGCGTTCGCTGCCCTGCTGGGCGACCTGGCCCGACGCGTTGGCGCTTGCCGAGGCACTGGCGGCGTTGCGCGCCACCTCGTCCACCGCCGTGCTCATCTCGGTGACGGCCGTGGCGGCCTGGTCGATCTCCTGGCTCTGCTGGTGCAGGTTGAGCGCCGTGTTCTCGGTCACGGCGCTGAGTTGTTCGGCGGCGGAGGCCAGCTGGTCGGAGGCATCGGCGATCTGTTCGATGGTGCCGCGCAGGTTGCCTTGCATGCTCTTCAGGGCCAGCAGCAGCCTGGCCGGTTCGTCGTTGCCCCGGGTGTCGAAGCTCAGGGTCAGATTGCCGCCCGCCACCGAGTCGGCCACCTGCACGGCCTCGGCCAACGGCCTGACGATGCTGCGCGTCAGCAGCGTCGCGAGGATCGCCGTGGCGATGGCCGCCAGGGCCATGGCCAGCACGGTGCCGCGCAGGGCATGGCTGTACACGGCGCCGGAGGATTGTGCCGCCGCTGACGCGCCCTGGCGGTTCAGCGCGATCAGGGCGTTCAGGGCTGCGACCATGGCGTCGGACTGCTCGTTGAAACTGCCGCCAAGTACGTTGTGAGCCTTCTGCCGGTCACCCTGGCGCAGGTCCTCGACGAGTTGCTTGCGCAGGGCGAGATAACTGGCTTCCGCGGCCTTGAAGCGATCGAACTGGGCGCGCTCCTCGCTCGAGCTGATCAGGGTTTCGTAGCGTTGCTGGGCCTGCTCCAGGTCGGCGAGCAACTCGTCGGCCAGTGGCATGCTCGCCTGCAACTGCTGGGCGTCTTCGCTCAACGCCATGCGCAAGGTCACTGCACGCAGGCGCAGGACGTCCTGGGTGACGTCGCCGAGGGTATTGAGGCTGGGTATCCAGTTGTCCTCGACCTCGCTGGAGTGGGCATGCATGCTGCGCATCTGCTGCAGCGCGAAGCCCCCCAGCGCGAACACCAGTAACGCAATCAAGCCAAACCCTATTGCGGCGCGTGGGGCGATGGAGATGGATCTGAAGTTCATGCTGGCGGTACCCGAGTTGTGATGGCGGTGGCCAGGCCTTGCCTGGCCTGGTCCGCGAAGGTCATTTCGCCTGTGGCGCGTCGCTGAGGTCCTGCTGCAGGGCCTCTATCTGCTCGTACAGCCCCTCGACGATGGCGACCAGGGCCGGGTCGAAGTGCTTGCCCGACTGTTCGCGGATGAAGGCCTGCGCCTTCTCCCGTGGCCAGGGAGCCTTGTAGGGGCGCGCCATGCGCAGGGCGTCGTAGACGTCGCAGATGGCGACGATGCGCCCGGAGAGTGGTATCGCCTCGCCTTTCAGACCTTCAGGATAGCCGCTGCCGTCCCATTTCTCGTGGTGGCTCAGGGCGATCTCTGCTGCCAGGGCGGTCAGTTCCGAGGCGTGCTGGTCGGAAAGAATGGCGTGGCCGATCTGCGGGTGCTGCTGCATCAGCTGCCGCTCGTCATCGTTGAGCCTGCCGGGCTTGAGCAGGATCTCGTCGGCTATGCCGATCTTGCCGACGTCGTGCATGGGTGCCGCCTGGCGGATCAGCTCGACCCAATGCGGGTCCATGCCGTGGGCCTGGGCGATCAGCGCGGCGGACTCGCCGATGCGCATGATGTGGTTGCCGGTCTCGTTGTCACGGTAGGCCGCTGCGCGCGACAGGGTACGCACCACCGCGCCGTAGCTCTGGCTCAGTTGCGCGGTGCGCTCGCGCACGCGTTGTTCCAGGGTGCGGTTGGCTTCGTGCAGGGCCAGGGTCGCCTGGTTCATCTGCAGGCTGTTGTGCACGCGCAGGATCATCTCGGGCAGGTCGACCGGCTTGCTCAGGTAGTCGTTGGCGCCCAGCTCCAGGCCGGTACGGCGGCTGGCCGCGTCGCTGAGGGCGGTGATGATGATGATCGGATTGGTGCTGCGGTCGCGACCGGACAGTGCACGCAGGATATCGAAGCCGTTGGGGGCGGGCATGTCCAGGTCGAGCAGCAGCAGGCTCCAGGGGTTGTGCTGCAGCCATTCCAGCGCAGCGGCGGAATCCGAGAAGCTGATGGTGTTGCGCAGGCCGAAGGCCTTCAGGCTGGATTCGAGCAGGCGGCTGTTGGCGACCACATCGTCGACGATGACCACCCGTGATTGCTGGAAGTCCTTAGAGAGCATGCGGTGCCTCCTGGCCAGTCAGGTCTCGGACCAGCTGGTAAAGCTCGTTGGGGTCGATGGGTACGGCGAGCAGGGCACTGACGCCGAGCCCCACCAGCTCCTCGAGCTGGTCCTCACGGCTCAGCAGCACGACCGGCAGGTCTGCCAGCTCGGGGCTCTGGTGCAGCGTGCGCAGCAGTTCGCGCCCGTCCAGGCCGTGCATGTCCACGCTCAGCAGCAGCACGTCGGGCCGCTGGGCGCGCAATGCCGTCAGCAGTTCGCGGCCATCGTCGAACTGCAGCAGGTCGGAGTCCGACAGCGCCAGGCTGACGAGTTCGCGGTTACGCTCATCCAGGTCGCCGTGATAGACGCGGGCCCTGGCCTTGTGCGGCTGCTCCGTGGCGGTGCGCTCGGACTCCCTGTAGCGGGGCAGGCTGATCCAGAAGCGGCTGCCGTGCTCGGGCTGGCTTTCCAGGCCCATCTCGCCGTTCATCAGGGCGGCGTACTCCTTGCACAGCGAGAGGCCAATCCCGGTGCCCTGGATGGCGCCGTTCTCCTGGCCGAGGCGCTGGAACGGTTCGAACAGCAGCGGTTGCAGCTCGCTGGCGATGCCCATGCCGGTGTCGCTGACCATCAGTCGGACCTGTTCATCCCGGGCCTGGCAGCTCAGGGTGATGCTTCCGGCGGGGGTGTACTTGATCGCATTGGAGAGCAGGTTCAACAGCACCTGGCGCAGGCGCCGCTGATCGGCCAGCACCGGCAGGGGCTCGCTCGGCAGCGACACCTGCAGGCTCAGGCCGCGTGCTTCGACTTCCGGGGCGACCAGGTCCGCGCACTCGTGCATCAGCTCGACGGCGTCGACCTTCTGCAACTCCAGGCGCGGTTGATCGCTCTGCAGGCTGGACCAGTCGAGAATGTCCCCGACCAGCTGGTTGAGGTGACGGCTGGCCAGCAGAATCTCTTCCAGGTAGTCGGTCTCCTGGACGTCTTGCGGTGCCTGTTGCATGCGCATCAGCTGGGCGAAGCCCTGAATGGCATTGAGCGGGGTACGCAGCTCATGGCTCATGCTGGAGATGAACTGGCTCTTGGCCAGGCTGGCCTCCTGCGCTTCATGGGTGGCGCGCTGCAGCTGGGTGGCATTGCGCTCCAGTTGCTGGCCCATGGATTCGACGTCGTCGATGATGGTTTCCAGCTCGGCGATGGTGGTCGCCGGGCGCTTCGGCTTCCAGTTGCCCTGGCCTATTTCACGGAGCATGGCGACGATGCCGCCGATGGGCTGGCGCAGCCGCTCGGTCAACTTGCGGGCGCGGCCCCACATGAAGGCGAAGAACACCAGGTAGAACAGCACCAGGCCGGCGATCAGCAGGTAGCCGATGTCGCGGTAGTGGCTGGCCAGGGCATTGGTCTGGCTGAACACCACGCTCTCGTCGACGATCGCCAGCAGGTGCCAGCCCGTCGCCGGGATACTGGCCCAGGCCACCAGCTTGGGCTGGCCATCAAGCGACATGGCGAGGACACCATTGCTGCGCTCGCCGATGCTTTTCGCCAGGGCCATGGTGTCGTTGCGCTTCAGCAGGTTGAAATCTTCCGGCTTGAACAGCTCCGAGCTGATGGCGTCATCGTAGGAGTGCGTGGTCAGCTCGCTGAGGCCAAAGTCCGTTTCACCGGCCGGAGGCAAGGCCATGATGTTCATCTCGTTGCTGACGATCACCGCGTAGCCGCCCCAGGGCACGTCCAGGCCCTGGATATGTTCGAGCAACTTGCTCACGGTGACGTCCAGGCCGACCACTCCCTCGAGGAAGTCGCCCCGAAACACCGGGGCGATGGCGGAGAGCATCCAGCCCTGGCCTGCCGGGTCGAGGTAGATGTCGGTCAGCTCGACCTTGCGCTCGGGGTTGTGCGCGGCGTCCGCCAGGTAATAGAAGTTGAAGTCCGGGATGACCATGTCGTGAGGGTACTGCTGCGACGTGTCGAACCAGGGGTAGATGCGGTTGTAGCTGTCCCAGCTGTTGAAGTAGATGCTGGCGACCAGCGGATTCTGCCGCACCGTTTCGCGCATCAGCGGGTCGAGCTGGGCGAGCCGGGCGACCTTGCTCAGGTCCTGCTGCTGCAGCGGCGTCACGTTGGAGTAGAAGGACGCCGAGCCGCCGTCATCCTCGGCGCTGTAGCGCACGCCACTGGGCGTGACGGCCAGTTCGGCCGGGGCGACAGGTCGCTGGTCGTGCAGGGTCTGCTGGGTCAGCGCCGCGTAGGTGGATGTCAGCCGCGAGATATGGCCCAGTTCGCTTTCGAACAGATGGGCTTCCTGTTCGGCCGCGCTTTGCAGGTCGTTGAGTGCGGTCTCGCGCAGGTGGGACATCTGCGCATCACGAATGGAGACGTTGCTGATCAGATAGACGCTGATGAGTACGGTTTCCACCAGGATCAGCGGGATCAGGGCCGTTTGAGCGAAAGCACGCCATATCCATGTCCGAAGACTGACGCGAGAGCTATCTTGCATGACGCACTCTCCTGCGCGGGGAAGCGAACGAATGATATCAATATGATATCTGTCCTTTTCTTAAGTGAGGCTTAGCTAAAGGTAGTAGCAAATGCGTGGCACCGAGGGCGAGCTGGCCATTTGCGTTCGGCAGGCTGGCGCGGCGTCCGGTCGAATCCTGTTCTGTGCTAGGCTGGCCGACCTTTTTGTAGCCCCAAGCGGAGCCTTTTCATGTCCGAATTCACCTTCAGCCCCGATCTGTCCTCCGACGAGGGCCGCGTCAGTTACGGCATCGGTCGTCAACTCGGTGGTCAGCTGCGCGACAACCCGCCGCCGGGCGTCGACCTGCAGGCCATCCTCGCCGGTCTGACCGATGCCTTCTCCGGCCAGGCCAGTCGCGTTTCCGAGGCCGAGCTGGGGGCCAGCTTCAAGGTCATCCGCGAGATCATGCAGGCCGAAGCCGCTGCCAAGGCCGAAGCGGCTGCTGGCGAAGGCCGTGCCTACCTGAGCGAGAACGCCAAGCGTGACGGCGTGACCGTATTGCCGTCCGGCCTGCAGTACGAAGTGCTGGTGGCGGGCGAGGGCGCCAAGCCGTCGGCCGAGGACCAGGTGCGTACCCATTACCACGGCACGCTGATCGACGGCACCGTGTTCGACAGCTCCTACGAGCGTGGCCAGCCGGCTGAATTCCCGGTGGGCGGCGTGATTCCGGGCTGGGTCGAGGCCCTGCAACTGATGGGTACCGGCAGCAAGTGGCGCCTGCACGTGCCGAGCGAGCTGGCCTATGGCGCCCAGGGCGTCGGCAGCATCCCGCCGCACAGCGTGCTGGTGTTCGACGTCGAGCTGCTCGACATCCTGTAAGCGCCATCCGCAGGCGGGTCACTGGCGTTACCCTTGCATCGTGATCACGGTGCAAGGGTGAAGCGTCGCCCATCCTGCGCGGCTGCAACGAAACGGGGCGCCCTGGTGACAGGGCGCCCCGTTTGCGTTTTGGCGCCAGGGCTGGCGCTCGACGTGTCGCTCAGGGTCGCAAGGCCCTGGCATAGCAGAACAGGAACAGGCTGCGCACCAGCTCCTTGAGCACGATGGGCTCGCTCGAACTCAGTTCATGCAGGTCCAGGTCACCCTGGTCACGCAGCTCGTCCAGCGCATCTTCTTCCAGCACGGCGCAGACTTCGCCGGTCTGGCGGTTGAGGATACGCAGGTAGGGATGTGGCCGATCCAGCCAGGCATCGATCAGGTAGGTCATGGCAGTTCTCCTTGGCCGTCTTTACGTAACTGAGAATAATTCCTATTACGCAAATAGCAAGGATTAATTGCGACCTTCTGTCGGTTGGGTGAATCAGCAGCTGGCTGGCAGGGGGGCCGACGGGAAGGCTCTGGCCGCGACAGGCGCAGCCGGAGCCCTCCCATGGGGCGATCAGTGAGCGGGCGAGGCCTCGGCCTGCGCCTGTGGCTGCGCGTCCGGCTTGGCCAGCAGGCTGTAGACGCAGGGCAGGACGAACAGGGTGAACAGGGTGCCGACGCTCATGCCGGTGGCGATCACCAGGCCGATGTCGAAGCGGCTCACCGCACCGGCACCGGTGGCGAAGATCAGCGGCAGCATGCCGAACACCATCGCGGCAGTGGTCATCAGGACCGGGCGCAGGCGGATCGCCGCGGCCTCCTCGATGGCCTCGCGCAGGGGCAGGTCCTTCTCGTGGCGCAGCTGGTTGGCGAACTCGACGATGAGGATGCCGTGCTTGCTGATCAGGCCGATCAGCGTCACCAGGCCCACCTGGGTGTAGATGTTCATCGTCGAGAAACCGAGGAAGATCGGGATCAGCGCGCCGCAGATCGACAGCGGCACGGTCACCAGGATCACCAGCGGGTCACGGAAGCTTTCGAACTGCGCCGCCAGCACCAGGAAGATGATCGCCAGCGCCAGGGCGAAGGTGACGAACAGCGCGCTGCCTTCCTGGATATACTGACGCGAGGCACCGGCGTAGTCGAAGCTGTAGCCGCGTGGCGCTTCTTCCCGGGCGATGGCGGTGATGGTGTCGATGGCCTCGCCCTGGCTGACGATGGCCACGCCCTCGATGATTGCCGAGTTGAGCTGCTGGAACTGCTTGAGCTTGGTCGGTCGGGCGCGATCGCTGAGGGTGATCAGCGTACCCAGCGGGACCATGCTGCCGCTCTCGCTGCGCACGTAGTAGTTGTCCAGCCAGCCCGGATTCTCGCGGTAGGCGCGCTCGACCTGGGCGATCACCTTGTAGCTGCGGCCGTCGATGGTGAAGCGGTTGATCTCGCCTTCGCCGAGCAGGCTGGCCAGGGTGCTGCCGAGGTCCTCCATGGACACGCCCATCTGCGCGGCCTTCTCGCGGTCGATGTCGACCACGATCTCCGGCTTGTCGAAGGCCAGGTCGATGTTGAGGAAGGCGAACTTGCCCGACTCCTGCGCACGCGCCTTGACCCGCTCGGCCACCTGCAGCAGCGACTCGTAGTCGTTCGGCGTGTTGATCACGAACTGGAACGGCAGGCCTTCACCGGTACCCGGCAGCGACGGCAGGTTGAAGCCGAAGATCTGCAGGCCGGGGATATGGTTCAGCTTGGCCTGCACCTCGGGAAGAATCTCCATCTGCGTGCGGTCGCGCTCGTCCCAGGGCGTCAGCAGGAAGCCGCCGATGCCCGACTGCACACCGTCGAAGCCGTTGATCTGGAACGACGAGTAGTACTCGGGGAAGGTCTTGAAGATCTCCACGAACTGGTTGGTGTAGGCGTTGACGTAGTCGAGGTTGGTCGGCTGCGGTGCGTTGGCGAAGAGGAACACGATGCCCTGATCTTCCTCGGGCGCCAGTTCGCTCTGGGTGAAACTGAGCAGCACCGGGATCAGCGCCATGACGATCAGGCCGAACACCACCACCACCGGACGGGTGTTGAGGGTGCCGTGCAGCATCTTCTGGTAACGCTGCTTGAGCTTGTCGAAGATCATGTCCAGGCGATGGGCCAGGCCCGAGGGGTTTTCCTCGTGGCGCAGCAGCTTGGCGCACATCATCGGCGACAGGGTCAGGGCGACGATACCTGAGATGATCACCGCACCGGCCAGGGTCAGGGCGAACTCCTTGAACAGCGCCCCCGTCAGGCCTTCGAGGAAGCCGATCGGCGCGTACACGGCGGCCAGGGTGATGGTCATCGAGATCACCGGCACGGCGATCTCGCGGGCGCCCTCGATGGCGGCATCGAAGGGGGTCTTGCCTTCCTCGATGTGGCGGTGGATGTTCTCCACCACGACGATGGCGTCGTCCACCACCAGGCCGATGGCCAGCACCATGGCCAGCAGAGTCAGCAGGTTGATCGAGTAGCCCATCAGCTGCATGAAGAACAGCACGCCGATCATCGACAGCGGAATGGTCACCACCGGGATCAGGACCGAACGGAAGGCGCCGAGGAACAGGAACACCACGACGATGACGATCAGCACGGCCTCGGCCAGGGTCTTCACCACTTCGTCGATGGAGGCCTGGATGAACTGGGTGGCGTCGTAGGCGATGGCCACCTTGAGGTTCGGCGGTAGCTGCGCTTCCAGCTCGGGCAGGGCCTTGCGCACTTCCTTGATCACGTCCAGCGGGTTGGCGCTGGGGGTGCCCTTGATGGCGATGTACACCGAGGGGATGCCATCGAAGGAGCTGATCGAGTCGTAGTTGGCCGCGCCCATCTCCACGCGGGCGATGTCACGCACCAGCACGCGGGTGTCGCCGACCGTCTTCACCGGGATGGCACCGAAGGCGTCGACCGACTTCAGGTCGGTGCTGGCGTTGATGCTGGTGACCACGTACTGGCCCTTCACCTCGCCGGCGGCGGAGAGGAAGTTGTACTTGCGCACCGCGCTGTTGAGGTCGCCGGCGGTAACGCCATAGGCAGCCATCTTCACCGGGTCCAGCCACAGGCGCATGGCGAACACCTGGTTGCCGAGGATCTGCGCCTCGGCCATGCCGGACAGGGTGGCCAGCTTGGGCTGGATCACGCGCGACAGGTAGTCGGTGATCTGCGGGTTGGACAGCTCGTCGCTGTAGAAGCTGACGTACATCAGCGCCGAGGCGTCGGCGGCCTCCTTCGACAGCACCGGGTCCTCGGCATCCTGCGGCAGCTGGTTCTTCACCTCGTTGGCCTTGGCCAGCAGTTCGGTGAACAGGCGGTCGCTGTTGGCGCCGATACGCGCGTAGATGGAGATCGTGGACAGGTTCTGCTGGCTCGACGAGGTCATGTAGTCGATGCCTTCGGCGCTGGCCAGGCTCTGCTGCAGGGGCTGGGTGATGTAGCCCTGGATGGTCTCGGCGTTGGCTCCGGGGTAGGAGGTGGTCACCGTGATCAGGGCATTCTCCATCTGCGGGTACTGGCGGATGACCAGCTTGCTGAACGCCTGGAAACCGAGCAGGACGATCAGCAGGCTGACCACGGTGGCCAGCACCGGGCGGCGGATGAAGGGATCGGTAAAAGCCATAAGGGTTTCCTTGGCCGCCCTGCGGCGGCCTGTCTATCAACAGTTGCGCACGTTCCGCGCCGCTCCCCGTTCGTGGGGAGGGGCCGGGGTACGGGAGCATCGTGGCGCTACCCGTTTCCCCTCGTCGGGTCCCTCCGCGGAGGGGCCCGGCGCGACGCACGCTCAATCGAACAGCATTACAACGGAGGCGAAGTCACTGCGCAGTGACGTCAGCCGGTTCGTCTGTCCCGAGCTGCTGCGCCTGGTCGTCGACGATGGCCACGTGGGCACCGTTGTCCAGCTTGAGCTGGCCGGAGGTGACCACCTGCTCGCCGGCCTGCAGGCCCTTGCTGACCACTACGCGACCGTCACGGCGCTCGCCGGTCTCGACGAAGCGGCGTTCGACGGCCAGTTGCGTGGTGCCGTCGGCATCCTTGACCGGTTCGCCGTCCTCGCCCTTCTTCTCGGCGATGACGTACACCGAGTTGCCGTACAGGGTGTAGGTGATGGCGGTTTCCGGGACCACGACGCGCGGCTGGTCATCCGGCAGCAGCACTTCCAGGTTGGCGAACATGCCCGGCAGCAGTTTCTCGTCCGGGTTGTTCAGCGTGGCACGCACCTGCAGGTTGCGCGTCTCGTTCTCCACCTTGGGGTTGATCGCGCTGATGCGACCGTCGAAGGACTGCCCCGGATAGGCGGCGACGCTCAGCTTGACCGGCTGACCGACCTGCAGCTGCGGCGCACGCTGCTCCGGGAGGAAGAAGTCGACATGCAGGCGTGACAGGTCCTGCAGGGTGGCGATGGTGGCGCCTGGCGAGAGGTAGTCGCCGGTGTCGACCTGACGGATACCGATGGTGCCGGCGAATGGCGCACTGATGCGCTTCTTCTCCAGCTGCGCCTTGAACTGGGCGACGCTGGCGCTGGCCTTCTGCAGGGTCGAGGACAGGCGGTCGAACTCGCTCTTGGAGATGTTCTGCCGGCTGACCAGGCTGCGTCCGCGCTCGAACTCGACCTGCGCCAGGCTGCGTTCGGCCTCGGCGGTGGCCAGGCTGGCGCGCTCCACTTCGCTGTCGAGCTGGATCAGCGGCTGGCCCTGGGTCACTTTCTGCCCGGACTCGAACATCACGTCGCGCACGATGCCTTCCACTTCTGCGGCAAGGTCGACGCCCTGGAATGCCTTGAGGGTGCCGATGGCGGGCAGGCGGCCTTGCCACGGCTGCTCTTCGGCATGCGCTGCGGACACGCTGATGGCCGGCTGCGGGGCCGAGAACATCTGGATCTGCTGGTAGATGGAGAAGCCTTTGTAGGCGGCGAGGGCGAGTACCACGAGCAGTACGACGCCGAGCATGATGAGCATGCGACGGAGCAACATATTCCGTTTCCTTGGCGAGCAGGGGGAGGCCTGGGAATAGGCAAGAAGGGGACCTTAGTGCCAGATACCGCCGCTGTCAAAGCGTCTCGTCAAGTTTGCTCGAACAGTTGGCCGGCGCATCCCTGCGCCGGCATGCGGGAAGGGCTCAGGAGCCCAGGCGGCGGGTGACGTCGCCCAGTTCCCCGGACATTTCGCGCAGGTTGTGACTGGCCATCTGCGTGCGCTCGACGTTGTCCTGGTTGGCGCTGGCGATGGCGGTCAGCTCGGTGAGGTTGCGCGAGATGTCCTCGGCCACCGAGGTCTGCTCCTCGGCGGCGGTGGCGATCTGATGGTTCATGTCACGGATCGCCTCCACCGCGTCGGTGATGCGCTGCAGCATGGCACCGGCCTCGGTGACCTGGGTCACCCCCTGTTCGCTGCGCTGCTGGCCGCTTTCGATGGCGCGCACCGCATTCAGCGCTCCGGTCTGCACGGTGTCGATGATCTGGTTGATCTCCGCCGTGGACTCGGCCGTGCGCTGGGCCAGGTGACGCACCTCGTCGGCGACCACCGCGAAGCCGCGACCCTGCTCGCCGGCACGGGCGGCCTCGATGGCAGCGTTGAGGGCCAGCAGGTTGGTCTGTTCGGCAATCCCGCGGATCACTTCGAGCACCTTGCCGATACGGCCGCTGTCGTTCTCCAGGCGGCGGATCACCTCGGCGGTACTGGCGATTTCGCCACGGATGTCGGTGATGGTGGCGATGGTCGATTGCATCACCGCGCCGCCCTGGCGTGCGGAGTCGTCGGCATCGTTGGCCGCATGGGCGGCGTCGGCAGCGTGGCGGGCCACCTCCTGCGCGGTAGCGGACATCTCGTGCATGGCCGTGGCGACCTGATCGGTACGCTCGAACTGCTCGCTGACGCCTTCGGTCATGCGCGAGGCGATGGCGTTCAACTCGCTGCTGGCGTTGTCGAGGTTCTGCGTGCTGTGGTGCAGGCGCTCGGTGGTGCTGGCGAGGAAATCACGCAACTTGTTGGCGGCACGTGCGAGCAGGCCCAGCTCGTCCTGGCGGGTGCTCTCCACACGTTGTCCGAACTGGCCGTGGCTGAGCTGGTCGACGTGACCGATCAGATGGCGAATGGGGATGATCAGGTTGCGGTTGACCAGCCACAGGCTGAACACCGCGATGACCAGGGCGGCGCCGAGCATCACGATGGTGCCGCTGAGAATGGTGCGAGTGGCGCTGCTGTTGATCTGTTCGGCCTGGCTCAGGCTGTTCTGCCGCAGTTGCTCGACCAGCGCGGTCATCTGGTCGCTGGCATCGCGGTCGATGCCCTTGACCGCCGCGTCGCCGGCCTTGGCGTCGGCACCGGCAGCGACGAAGGCGTCACGGCCCTTGCGGTAGTTGGCGCCGAGTGCCTGGTGCTCGCTGCGCAGGCGTTCGACCTGCTGTTTCAGGGCCGGGTCGGCAGCGGCTACCTGAACCAGTTTGCCGAGGATGTCCTGCACCTTGCGCTCCTGTTCTTCGAACTGGCTCCAGTAGCGTTGCAGGTTGGCGCTGTCCTGACCACGCAGGAGCACGTTCTTCCATTCCTGCACCTGGATCTTGAACTCGACGTTGGCGGAGTCGATCAGGCGCGAGGACTCCACCGGGCCATCGAGCAGGCCACGGTAGGAATGAATGCCGTTGGAGAGAAAGCTGAAACAGGCCAGGGCAGTGATGAGGATCAGCGCCAGGCTGCCGCCGAGCAGGGCGAGAATCTGCGCGCGCAGAGATTTTTGCAGAAACATGGTGGCATGCCTCGGAGGTCTAGCGTTGGGGTTTGCCAGCCTGACGGTCGCAGATGTCAGTCTTATGGATATCCCTCTCTCCTGGCGTTGTACCGGCCTGAGGGAGGCCGATGGCTGGAGTATAGACAGGTCATTTTGAGATGGCACTTTGCTTTCATCGGATTGTTGCGTCGACCCGGGTCAGAGCAGGCGGTCAGGACCTGCTCTGACGGGTGCTTGAATGATTGCGCAATCATCATAATCTGGCTCGGGTTGCCCATTTTCTGGCGGCCCATCCGGGGCGCCGGGGTCCAGCACGAGGAACACGCAATGACCGAACGCTCCATTCCACATGCCGACGACGACCGTATCACCTGGCTGAACCTGCGCTCCGTGGCGTTGCCGCTGGCCAACCCGATCAGCGATGCCAAGGTGCTCACAGGACGGCAGAAGCCGATGACCGAGATCGCCATCCTGATCGCCGAGATCGAAACCCGCGACGGTCATCGCGGCCTGGGTTTCAGCTACTCCAAGCGCGCCGGTGGTCCCGGCCAGTTCGCCCACGCCCTGGAAGTGGCGCCGAACCTGATCGGCGAGAACCCCAGTGATATCGCCAGGCTCTGGGACAAGCTTTGCTGGGCCGGCGCCTCGGTCGGCCGCAGCGGGCTGGCGACGCAGGCCATCGGCGCCTTCGACGTCGCCCTGTGGGACCTCAAGGCGCGTCGCGCAGGCCTTTCGCTGGCGCGTCTGCTGGGCGCGCAGCGTGACTCGGTGCGCTGCTACAACACCTCCGGCGGTTTCCTGCATACGCCGCTCGAGCAGTTGCTGAAGAACACCGAGCTCTCCCGCGAGAAGGGTATCGGTGGCATCAAGCTCAAGGTCGGCCAGCCCGACTGGGCGCTGGATATCCACCGCGTCAGCACGGTGCGCGAGCACCTGGGCGAGAGCTTCCCGCTGATGGTCGATGCCAACCAGCAGTGGGACCGGCCGCTGGCCCGTCGCATGTGCCGCCGCCTCGAACCCTTCGACCTGATCTGGATCGAGGAGCCGCTGGATTGCTACGACGCCGAAGGCCATGCCGAGCTGGTGCGTCAGTTCGATACGCCGATCGCCACCGGCGAGATGCTCACCAGCCCAGCCGAGCACTGGGAGTTCATCCGCCAGCGTGGCGCCGACTTCCTCATGCCCGATGCGCCGCGCGTCGGCGGCATCACCCCCTACCTGCGCATACAGACGCTGGCCGAGCAGGCCGGCATGAGCCTGGCGCCGCACTTCGCCATGGAACTGCACGTGCACCTGGCGGCCACCCATGTCCGCGAGCCCTGGGTCGAGCACTTCGAGTGGCTGGAGCCGCTGTTCAACGAGCGCCTGGAGATCCAGGACGGGCGCATGCGGGTGCCGAACCGTCCGGGGCTGGGGCTGAGCCTCAGCGAGCAGGTCGCGGGCTGGACGGTGCAGCAGGCCGAGGTCGGCCAGCGCGCCTGAGGCTCAGGTTTGCGGATGGAGGTCGCGCGCCGCCTGGCGCACGGCCTCGAGCACGGCGGGCAGCGCGGGGTTGTCATTGTCGTCGCGCCAGGCCAGGTGCAGT
Source organism: Pseudomonas sp. BMW13 (assembly GCF_013357275.1). NCBI lineage: Bacteria > Pseudomonadati > Pseudomonadota > Gammaproteobacteria > Pseudomonadales > Pseudomonadaceae > Pseudomonas > Pseudomonas sp. BMW13. The sequence goes on from NZ_SUKD01000010.1 coordinate 44,981, forward strand.
TCGCCGCAGATTCCGGCGGGCAGCGCCAGGTCGCGAAAGCGCACCTGTGCGAAGCGAATGGCGCTGGCGCTGCGCGGCACCAGTGCCAGCCCCATGCCAGCGTTGACCAGCGACAGGATGGCCAGGGTCGAGCCCAGCGACTGGACGAACTGCGGCTGGATACCGCTGGCCCGGAACAGGCCGGTATGCAGTTCGTTGAACGGCTGCCACGCGGTATGGGCATAAAGAATGAACGGCTGCTCATGCAGCATCTGCACCTTCGGTTGCCGTGCGTGGGCCAGGGGATGCTCGGCCGGCACGGCCAGGACGAAGGGTTCGCGCAGCAGGCATTCGCTGTTCAGACCGGGCTGTTGCAGGGGCGCCCGCACGATGGCCAGGTCGACGCGGCGGGCGCGCAGGGCCTGCACCTGCTCGAAGGTGCTCATCTCCAGCAAGGCGATCTCCACGCCGGGGCGCTCGCGCCTGGCGCAACTCACGGCGTGCGGCAGCAGGTCGTAGACCGCACTGGCGACGAAGCTGATGTTCAGCGAACCGCTTTCGCCGATGGCCGCCAGGCGGGCGCTCTGTGCCGCACGGTGGGCCTGGTCGAGCAGGGCCTGGGCTTCGACGAAGAAGGCCCGGCCAGCCGCCGTCAGCGCCACCGAGCGCGTGCTGCGGGTGAACAGGCTGACGCCGAGCTGATGCTCGAGCAGCTGGATCTGCCGACTCAGCGGTGGCTGGGTCATGTGCAGGCGTTCGGCGGCGCGGCGGAAGTTCAGTTCCGCCGCCAGGGTGGTGAAGCAGCGCAGCTGGGACAGGTCGAACATTGATCTAATTCAGGTATCAATGGAGTTGATAAGTAGATTAGACCTGTATCAATTCTCGCGTCCATCATCGACGGGCCGGCGCTGCCTTGCCGGCCCTGATCGAGGAGAAGAGGATGGGTATCAAGCGTTACAACCCCGACCCCGTGCGCTGGGTCGGTCTGCGTTCCGTCGAACTGCCACTGGCGCGGGCGGTGAGCGATGCCAAGGTGTCCACCGGGCGTCAGTTGCCGCTGGCGGCTGTCAGCCTGCTGTTCGTCGAGCTGCAGACGGAACAGGGCCAGCACGGCCTGGGGTTCACCTACACCCTGCGTACCGGCGGCCCGGCGCAGTACGCACAGGCGCTGGAGCTGGCGCCGCTGCTGATCGGCGAGGACCCCAACGATATCGCCCGGCTGTGGAGCAAGCTGAGCTGGGCCAGCGCCTCCATCGGTCGCAGCGGCCTGGCGGTGCAGACCATCGCGGCGTTCGACAGCGCGTTGTGGGATCTCAAGGCGCGCCGTGCGGGGCTGCCGCTGGCCAAGCTGCTCGGCGCCCAGCGCGAGGCGGTGCCTTGCTACAACACCTCCGGAGGCTACCTGCAGGCCCCCATCGAGGAGATCATCGAGCGTGCCGGCCAGTCGCTGGCGCGCGGCATCGGTGGGGTCAAGCTCAAGGTCGGCCAGCCGGACCAGGCCGCAGACCTGTGCCGCGTGCAGGCCTTGCGCCGGGCGCTGGGCGATGACGTCGCGCTGATGGTCGACGTCAACCAGCAGTGGGACCGCACCACGGCGCTGCGCATGGGCAAGGCGCTGGAGGAGCTGAACCTGGTGTGGATCGAGGAGCCGCTGGACGCCCACGATCTGGCGGGGCATGCTGCGCTGTCGGCGCAGCTGGTCACGCCGGTTGGCAGCGGCGAGATGCTCAGCAGCGCGGCCGAGGCCTGTGCCTACGTCGAGCAGGGCGCGGTGGACGTGATCATGCACGACGCCCCGCGTGTCGGTGGGATCACGCCATTCCTGCAGGTGGCCGAGGCGGCGCGCCGGCGCGGCATGGTCATGGCGCCGCATTTCGTCATGGAGATCCACATCCACCTGGCGGCCGCCTACGAGCACGCCACCTGGGTCGAGCACTTCGAATGGCTGGAGCCGCTGTTCGAGGAGCGTCTGCAGATCGCCGATGGCTGCATGCAGGTGCCGATGCGCCCGGGGCTGGGGCTGACGCTCAGTGAGCGGGTCGCCGGCTGGACGCTGGCGCAACAGGCTTTCGGGCAGCGCCGCTGAACGACAGAAGGGGTCGCCAACCCGCGTCGGCGACCCCTTCCGCGCCCCTCGCAGGCGTCAGGTGCGGAGGATCTCGTTGATCGCGCTGGGCTTCGGGCGCAGCGCGCTGAACACCTGCCAGAGCACGAATGCCAGGGCCAGGCCGAGGAAGGTGCCGGCGATGGGGTTGGTGAAGAAGTCGGCGAAGTTGCCGTCCGACAGCATCAGGCCCCGGCGCAGGTTGGTCTCCGCCATCGGCCCGAGGATGAAGCCGATGATGAACGGCGCCGCCGGCATGCCGGCCTTGACGAAGCCGTAGCCGAGCAGGCCGAACAGCAGGATCGACCAGACATCGAACAGGCGGCTGGACAGGCCGAAGGCACCGACCACGCAGAGCACCAGGATGATCGGCAGGAGGATGTGCTTGGGCACGTCGAGCAGCTTGATGAACAGGCGCAGGCCGTAGAACTCCATGAACAGCATCATGCAGGTGGCGACGATCAGCGCGGCGAAGATGGTGTACACCAGCGGCCCCTGGCTGATGAACAGCAGCGGACCGGGCTGGATGCCGTGGATCAGGAAGCCGCCGAGCATGATCGCGGTCACGGTGTCGCCGGGGATGCCCAGGGTCATCAGCGGCATCATGGCGCCACCGACCCCGGCATTGTTGGCCGTTTCGCTGGCCACCACGCCGCCGATGTTGCCCTTGCCGTAGGTATCACCATCCTTGGCGCGCTTCTTGGCGATGATGTAGGACACCAGGTTGGAGGTGCCGGCGCCGATGCCGGGGAGGATGCCGATGCCCAGGCCGATCGCTCCGGAGCGGGCGGCGTTGGGCAGTTGCTCGCGGAACTCCTTGAGCGAGAAACCGAAGCCCTTGATGTTCTTCATGCTCACCGACCTGGCCTTGCCCTGCACCGCATGGCGACCGCTCTCGGCAAGCTTGATGATCTCGGCCACGGCGAACATGCCGATCATCACGGTGAGCATGGAAAAGCCACCGTTGAGTTCATTGATGCCGAAGGTGAAGCGGCGGATGGCCTCCACGGGGGCAATGCCGACCGTGGAGACGGCGATCCCCAGGGCGCCGGCGAACAGGCCCTTGACCATGGAACCGGCCGACAGGGTGGCGATCAGGGTCAGGGAGAATACGGCGATGGCGAAGTATTCGTGCGGGCCGAAACTCAGCGCCACCTTGGCCAGCTGCGGCGCGATGAACATCAGCGCGACGATGCTGAAGATGGTGCCGAGAAAGGAGAAGACGATGCCGACACCGAGTGCCTTGACCCCTTCGCCTTTCTCCATCAGCGGGCCGCCGTCGAATACCGTGGCGATGGAGGAGGGCGTTCCGGGAATCTTCAGCAGGATCGCCGAGATCAGACCGCCCGAGGTCGCCCCGATGAACAGCGCCACCAGCAGCGAAAGGCCCGCCTGCGGTCCCATGGTGAAGGTCAGCGGCAGGCACAGCGCCACCGCCATGGTGGCGGACAGCCCCGGTACGGCACCGAAGACGATGCCCATGGCCACGCCAACGGCCATCAGCATCAGGATATGGATGGAGAAGACGGCACCGAAGCCTTGCTGGAGTAATTCGAGCATGGTCGATCCTCAGAGGAAGTTGTTCAGCAGGCCAGCGGGCAGCATCAGGTCGAAGGCCTCGCGGAACAGCAGGAAAATGGCGGCGGAGCTGATCACGGCAATCAGCAGGTAGCTCAGGTGGCGGATCTTCTGGCTCACCGGAGTCAGCACGATGAACTGCAGGTAGAGGTAGACCACGGTCATGAGCGGAAAGCCCATGGGGCCGAGCAGGGCGATGTAGCCCAGGATCAGCAGCAGGGTCTTGATGACGGTCTTCGGTTCGATGATGCCGGGTGCCGGCTCTTCGTTCTTGCCCGCAGGCTGGCTTGGCGTTTCGCCTGCCACACGGGGTTTGCTGGAGAAGGCGCTGATCAGTTGCATGACGCCCAGCAGCGACAGGAATCCGGCCAGGAGGGTGGGAACGGTGGCGGCGTCCACACCTTCATGGCCTGGCAGCTGTTTGGCCATCACCAGATAGGCCAGGCTGGCGCCGAGCATGGCGACGCCAATGAGCAGTTCTTTCTTGTTCAGGGTGTTCATCGCGTACCTCGATGTTCTGAGGTGCAACACCGGCCGGATCGACACGGGCCGGTGTTGCGTTAGGGCTTACTTGGCCTTGCGCAGGTCATCCTTGAACTGCATGAAGTCTTCGCGGGTCTTGGCCAGGATCGCTTTCGCATCCTCGGTGGCGAAGTAGGATACCGGCTGTTTGAACTTCTTCAGGTCCTCGGCGTACGCGGGCACTTCGGTGATCTGCTTCATCAGGTCGGACATCTTCTTGACGATGGCCGGGTCGGTGCCTTTCGGGAAGGCGACCACATAGGGCTTGTCCATGGTGATGTCGAGGCCCTGCTCCTTGAGGGTCGGCACCTCGCCCAGCATGGCGTTGCGCTCGGCGTTGGGCTGGCCCAGGGCGACCATCTGGCCACCTTTGACGTAGTCCTGCACCGAACCGTAGGTGATCGCGCCCATGTCCAGGCGGCCGCCGAGCATACCGACCACGCGGTCGGACACGGTGCCGCCGTCGACCATCTTCAGCTTGGCGCCGGTCAGTTTCTCCAGCATCAGGCCCTGGATATGCGAGAAGCTGCCCATCTCGGTGCCATAGGTGATGCTGCCGGGGTTGGCTTTCGACTTGTCGACCAGGTCCTGCATGCTGGTCACGCCGGACTGCTTGGAGGCGACGAACACGGTGCTCTTGTCGACGCCGGCGATGCAGGCGATATCGAAGGTCTCGTAGCTGTCTTCGGTGAGCCCGGCCACTTCGTTGACGATCAGCTGGCCCGGGTGGGTGAAGAGGATGGTGTTGCCATCCGCTGCGGCGCCCTTGACCTGTTCGGCGGCCAGGGTGCCACCACCTCCGGCGACGTTGGTCACGACCATGGTCTTGCCGGTGATCTGGTTGAAGTACTTGGCCATGGTGCGGGCATTGAAGTCGGTGTCGCCGCCGGGGTTGGCGATGACCACCACCTGGATCGGACGAGTCGGCCAGTTGACCTCATCGGCGAACGTCGCGGCGTGGGTGACCAGGGCACCGATGCCGACCAGGGCAGAAAGGAGGGAGGCGCGGAATGTTTTTTTCATTGGAATACTCCGGTGTGGATGAAAGCCGCTTGAGTCAGTTGCGGCCGAGGCTGGGACGTTTCGGGTCGTATTGCCAACCCGGAACCAGGTACTGCATGGCCATGGCGTCGTCACGCGCGCCATTGGCCACTTTCTTGTAAAGCTCGTGGGCGGCCATGATCCGGTCCATGTCCGGCTCGATGCCGAGGCCGGGCTTGTCGGGGACCTCCACCTGACCCGCGACGATCTGCAAGGGTTCACGGGTCAGGCGCTCGCTGCCTTCCTGCCAGATCCAGTGCGTGTCGATGGCGGTGACGCGGCCCGGTACGGCGGCTGCCGCATGGGTGAACATGGCCAGGGAAATGTCGAAATGGTTGTTGGAGTGCGAGCCCCAGGTCAGGCCGAATTCCTCGCACACCTGGCCGAGGCGCACGGCGCCCTGCATGGTCCAGAAGTGCGGGTCGGCCAGCGGGATGTCGACGGCTTCGAGGCGCAGCGAGTGGCCCATCTGGCGCCAGTCGGTGGCGACCATGTTGGTGGCGGTGGGAATGCCGGTGGCGCGCTTGAACTCGGCCATCACTTCGCGGCCCGAGTAACCGTTCTCCGGCCCGCAGGGGTCTTCGGCATAGGCCAGCACATGACCCTGGCCCTGGCACAGGGCGATGGCTTGCTCCAGCGACCAGGCGCCATTGGGGTCGAGGGTCACGCGCGCATCCGGGAAGCGCGCCTTGATCGCGCGGATGGCGTCCATCTCTTCGGCGCCGTGCATCACGCCGCCCTTGAGCTTGAAGTCGTTGAAGCCATAGCGGGCATGCGCGGCTTCGGCCAGGCGGGCGATCGCCTCGGGCGTCAGCGCGGCCTGGTGGCGCAGGTGGTACCAGTCATCGCTCGAACCCTGGCCGCTGAGGTAGGGCAGGTCGGTACGCTGGCGCTCGCCTATGTAGAAGAGGTACGCCAGCATCGGCACGCGGTCGCGCTGCTGACCGCTGCCGAGCAGCTCGGCGACGGGGACGTCGAGATGCTGGCCGAGCAGGTCGAGCAGGGCCGCCTCGACGGCGGTGATCACGTTGTCCAGGCGCAGGTTGATTTCGTGGGGCTGCTTCAGCACCCGTGCTTCGGATTCCGAGGTGACCTGGTGCTGGGTGGTCTGCGGCCCTTTGCCCGGCCCGGCGATCGCCTGGCGCAGGCGATTGAGCACGCGGTTGTAGCGCCCGACCGGCTGGCCGATCACCAGCTTGCGGCAGCGCTCCAGCGCCTGGCGGATACCTTCGCCGCCAGGGACTTCACCACAACCGACACGGCCTGCATTGTCCCTGAGCAGCACCAGGTTGCGCGTGAAATAGGGGGCGTGAGCGCCGCACAGGTTGAGCAGCATGCTGTCATGGCCGGCAACAGGAATGACCTGCATCTCGATGACATGTGGCGTGCTGGTGGAGGAGGCTTCGTACATCTTGGCAGGGGCTCCGAACTGGGCGCGGCCCTCGGCCGCTATGGCAAGGGGGCGGTTCAGTCGAGCAGCGCGGCCGGCAGGGGCGCAGGGCTGCAAGGCGTGAGAGCTGGGGCGAAGATGGCCGCGAAGCCGGCTTGGGACGTACGCTGCGGGCAATCGCTGGCTGCAGCGCGGGCGCTGGCGCAGAGGAGGTGAGCGGCAGTGACGGTCGATGACATGACCCGGGCCTCGCTTGTTTTTATTGGAATGTCATAGGTTGTCGTATGACTTGGTGAAATTAGTACCAGCCTGTTCCTGGCCTGTCAACGCTCCTCATGCGTCTCGATGATTGCGTTGCCATCTGCCTTGACCTCTTGGTCGGGACCTGTTTACGTCTGGCTTTGCCGTCTAGGGCAGGTTTTTCCGGGGATGAGGGAAATGGCGCCGGGATGGGCGACGAACGGAGGGTATAAAAACTGGTGTTTTTTTTGTTGTTGTACGATAACGTATCTCTACAGCTGCGGCTGACGTCATTCCTCACAACTCGCTTTACAGGGTGTTCGCATAATGAATCCACAAGAACTTAAGTCCATCCTCTCCTCCGGTCTGCTGTCTTTCCCCGTGACCGACTTCGATGCTGCCGGTGATTTTCATCAGGCGGGCTACGTGCGCCGCCTGGAGTGGCTGGCACCCTACGGTGCATCCGCCCTGTTCGCTGCCGGTGGTACCGGCGAGTTCTTCTCCCTGGCGCCGAGCGAGTACAGCGCCGTGATCAAGACGGCCGTGGATACCTGCGAGAAGAGCGTGCCGATCCTCGCCGGCGTGGGTGGCCCGACCCGCGTGGCCATCCAGATGGCTCAGGAAGCCGAGCGCCTGGGCGCCAAGGGGCTGCTGCTGCTGCCGCACTACCTGACCGAAGCCTCTCAGGAGGGCGTCGCCGCTCATGTCGAGCAGGTGTGCAAGTCGGTGAACATCGGCGTGGTGGTCTACAACCGTAACGTCTGCCGCCTCAATGCCAGCCTGCTTGAGCAGGTCGCCGAGCGCTGCCCGAACCTGATCGGCTACAAGGATGGCCTGGGTGACATCGAGCTGATGGTGTCGATCCGTCGCCGCCTGGGCGAGCGTCTGACCTACCTCGGCGGCCTGCCGACAGCTGAAGTCTATGCCGCTGCCTACAAGGCCCTGGGTGTGCCGGTCTATTCGTCGGCGGTGTTCAACTTCATCCCGAAAACCGCGATGGCCTTCTACAAGGCGATTGCCGCCGATGACCACGCCACCGTCGGCAAGCTGATCGATGACTTCTTCCTGCCGTACCTGGATATCCGCAACCGCCGTGCCGGTTACGCCGTGAGCATCGTCAAGGCCGGTGCCAAGATCGTCGGCTACGATGCCGGCCCGGTGCGTGCGCCGCTGACCGACCTGCTGCCGGAAGAATACGAGGCGCTGGCCAAGCTGATCGAAGCGCAAGGCGCGCAGTAAGCGCCACGGGTGCCCTAGGGCCCCTGCATGCCGTTGTCCCCTCGACGGGGCAACGGCCCGCTGTTCGTCGAACCCCATAAGAACAACAGGGTAACCTTGATGAATTCACAGACGCCTGCCGCCATCGGCACCCCGCTGATCACCGAGCTGCAAGTCGTACCGGTCGCCGGTCAGGACAGCATGCTGCTCAACCTGAGCGGTGCCCATGGTCCGTATTTCACCCGCAACATCCTCATTCTCAAGGACAGCGCCGGTCACGTCGGTGTCGGCGAAGTCCCCGGCGGCGAGGGCATTCGCAAGACCCTCGAAGACGCCCGCGCGCTGCTCGTCGGCCAGCCGGTCGGCAACTACAACGCATTGCTCAACCAGGTGCGCCGTGCCTTCGCCGACCGCGACAGCGGTGGCCGTGGCCTGCAGACCTTCGACCTGCGCATCACCATCCATGCGGTCACCGCGCTGGAGTCGGCGTTGCTCGACCTGCTCGGCCAGCACCTCGGTGTGCCGGTGGCGGCGCTGCTCGGCGAGGGCCAGCAGCGCGACGCGGTGGAGATGCTCGGCTACCTGTTCTTCGTCGGCGACAAGGGCAAGACCGATCTCGGCTACCGCGACGAGGCCGAGGCCGATGACGAATGGTTCCGTGTGCGCAACCAGACCGCGCTGACCCCGGAGACCATCGTCCGTCAGGCCGAGGCCGCGCACGCCCGCTATGGCTTCAACGATTTCAAGCTCAAGGGCGGCGTGCTCCATGGCGAGGCCGAGGTCGAGGCGATTCGCGCCCTGGCGGCGCGCTTCCCGGAGGCGCGTGTGACCCTCGACCCCAACGGCGGCTGGTCGCTGGACGAAGCCATTGCCCTGTGCCGTGACCTGCATGGTGTGCTGGCCTACGCCGAGGACCCCTGTGGCGCCGAGAACGGCTACAGCGGACGGGAGGTGATGGCCGAGTTCCGTCGTGCCACCGGCCTGCCGACCGCGACCAACATGATCGCCACCGACTGGCGGCAGATGGGCCACACCATCTCCCTGCAATCGGTGGACATCCCCCTGGCCGACCCGCATTTCTGGACCATGGCCGGTTCCGTGCGCGTGGCGCAGATGTGCAACGACTGGGGACTGACCTGGGGCTCGCACTCCAACAACCACTTCGACATCTCCCTGGCCATGTTCACCCACGTCGCCGCTGCGGCGCCGGGACGCGTCACGGCCATCGACACCCACTGGATCTGGCAGGACGGCCAGCACCTGACGCGCAACCCGCTGCGCATCGAAGGTGGCCTGGTACAGGTGCCATCGAGCCCTGGCCTGGGCGTTGAGCTGGACTGGGATGCGCTGGCGCAGGCGCACGAGCTGTACAAGGCCAGGGGCCTGGGCTCGCGCGACGACGCCAGCGCCATGCAGTACCTGATCCCGGGCTGGAGCTTCAACAACAAGAAGCCCTGCCTGGTGCGTTGAATCGGCAGGCCCGGCCCCGAGGCCGGGCTTTGCCAGCCTGCCGCGAGTCGTCCAGATGCAAGCCGCCCAATCCGGCCGGGTGCGTTACCGCATCCTGCTGATGCTGTTCCTGGTGACCACGGTCACCTTTGCCGACCGCTCCAGCCTGTCCATTGCCGGTACTGCCCTGCAGGCCGGCCTGGGTATCGATGCGGTAGCCCTCGGCTATATCTTCTCGGCGTTCGGCTGGGCCTATGTGATCGGACAGATTCCCGGTGGCTGGCTGTTCGACCGTTTCGGCACCAAGCCGGTCTACACCCTGGCACTGTTCGCCTGGTCGCTGCTGACCCTGCTGCAGGGTTTCGTCGGCTGGTTGCCGACCACCTGGGCCGTCAGCAGTCTGTTCCTCCTGCGCCTGCTGGTGGGGTTCGCTGGCGCGCCGTGCTTTCCGGGCAACGCCCGGGTCACGGCGTCCTGGTTCCCTTCGGCCGAGCGCGCCACCGCCACGGCCATCGCCGGTTCGGCGCAGTACGCCGCCACGGCCCTGTTCGCGCCGCTGATGGGCTGGGTGGTGCAGGCCCTCGGCTGGCAATTCGTCTTCATCATTCTCGGTTGCCTGGGCCTGGCGCTGTCGCTGCTGTGGCTGAAGAACCTCTACGTCCCGCGCGAGCATCCGCTGCTGGGCGCGGCGGAGCTGCAGCTGCTGGAGCAGGGCGGGGCGCTGGTCGACCTCGACCAGCGCAGTGGCGCCGGCGGCCCGCAGTGGCGTCACCTGCGCCTGTTGCTGACCCAGCGCACCCTGCTCGGCATCTACCTGGGGCAGTACTGCAACAACGCCATCACCTATTTCTTCCTCACCTGGTTTCCGGTGTACCTGATCCAGGCTCGCGGCATGAGCATCGTCGGTGCCGGTTTCGCCGCCGCGGTGCCGGCCATCAGTGGCTGCATCGGCGGTGTGCTCGGCGGGCTGCTGTCCGACGGCCTGCTGCGCCGTGGCCATTCGCTGACCCTGGCGCGCAAGCTGCCCAGCGTGTTCGGGCTGCTCCTGTCGTGCAGCCTGGTGCTGTGCATCTTCGTCGAGAGCGACGCCGCGGTGGTGGCGCTGATGACCCTGGCCTTCTTCGGCAAGGGCCTGGGCTCGCTGGGCTGGACGCTGGTCGCCGACACCGCGCCCCGGCAGATCCTCGGCCTGTGCGGCGGGCTGTTCAACACCTTCGGCAACCTGGCGGCGATCACCACGCCGATCATCATCGGCTACCTGGTCAGCCTCACCGGCTCGTTCGACGGCGCGCTGCTGTATGTCGGCGCCAATGCCCTGCTCGCGGTTGTCGGCTTTACCCTTATCGTCGGTCGTATTCACAGGCTCGAGCTGCCGGCCGATGGCCGCAGCGCGGCGGCCTGAGCGCAAAACAGGAGAACCCATCCATGCAGTTGATTCCCCATCAGGATTCGCCCCGTTACATCCGCCTGCACCCGAGCGACAACGTCGGCGTGGTGGTCAACGACCAGGGTGTGGCCGCCGGCGGCCGCTTCGACGATGGCCTTGCGGCCACCTGCGGCATTCCGCAGAGCCACAAGGTGGCGCTGCAGGACATCGCCGAAGGCGCCGAGGTGGTGCGCTACGGCGAGGTCATCGGCTATGCCCTCGAGCCCATCGCCGCTGGCAGCTGGGTCACCGAGCAGGTGCTGCGCATGCCCGAGCCGCCGCTGCTCGACAACCTGCCCAAGGCGACCATCAAGGCCGCACCCAGCGAACCGCTGGAAGGCTACACCTTCGAGGGCTTCCGCAACCCGGACGGCAGCGTCGGCACCCGTAACATCCTCGGCGTGACCACCACCGTGCAGTGCGTGGTCGGCGTGCTCGATCACGTGGTCGAGCGGGTGCGCCGGGAACTCCTGCCCAGGTACCCCAACGTCGATGACGTGGTGGCGCTGTCGCACAGCTATGGCTGCGGCGTGGCGATCAATGCGCCGGATGCCGTGGTGCCGATCCGCACCCTGTACAACATCAGCCGCAATCCCAACTTCGCTGGCCAGGCGCTGGTGATCAGCCTCGGTTGCGAGAAGCTGCAGGCCAGCCAGCTGATGGATGGCGACCTGCTGACCAACGGCATGGACGAGGAGGACTGGCTGTTCCGCCTGCAGGACTCCGGCAGCGGCTTCGCCGGCATGGTCGAGCAGATCATGGGCATGATCGAGGCGCGCTTGCAGGTCCTCGACCTGCGCCGCCGCGAAACGGTGCCCGCGAGCGAGCTGGTGGTGGGCATGCAGTGCGGTGGTAGCGACGCCTTCTCCGGCATCACCGCCAACCCGGCCCTGGGCGTGGCCGCCGACCTGCTGGTGCGCGCCGGTGCCACGGTGATGTTCAGCGAGAACACCGAGGTGCGTGACGGTATCCATCTGCTCACTCCGCGTGCCGCCAGCGTCGAGGTGGCCGATGCGCTGATCCGCGAGATGGACTGGTACGACCGCTACCTGCAGCGCGGCATGGCCGACCGCAGTGCCAACACCACGCCGGGCAACAAGAAGGGCGGGTTGAACAACATCGTCGAGAAGGCCATGGGCTCGATCGCCAAGTCCGGCAACAGCCCGATCGCCGGGGTGGTCGCGCCGGGCGAGCGCATTCGCGGCAAGGGCCTGTGGTTCTGCGCCACGCCGGCCAGCGACTTCATCTGCGGCACGCTGCAACTGGCGGCGGGGATGAACCTGCATATCTTCACCACCGGGCGCGGCACGCCCTACGGGCTGTCCATGGTGCCGGTGATCAAGGTGGCCACGCGCACCCAGCTGGCCGAGCGCTGGCCCGACCTGATCGACGTCGACGCCGGGCAGATCCTCTCCGGACGCATGACCCTGGAACAGATGGGCTGGCACATCTTCCAGCTCTACCTGGACATTGCCAGTGGCCGCAAGCAGGCCTGTGCCGAGCGCCTGCGTCTGCACAATGACCTGGTGCTCTTCAACCCGGCGCCGGTGACCTGAGATGACACGACTTCCCGAAGACCTGCTCCCGGCTCTGCGCGACGCATTGGGCGAGGCCGGCCTGATCACCGATGCCGAGCGCATGCAGAGCTACCTCAGCGACTGGCGCAACGCCTACCGTGGCCAGGCTGCGGCGGTGTTGCGCCCGGGCACGACCGAGGAGGTCGCGGCGGCGGTTCGCCTGTGCGCGCAGGCCGGCGTCGCGCTGGTGCCGCAGGGCGGCAATACCGGCCTGTGTGGCGGCTCGATTCCGGATGCGTCGGGGGCGCAGATGGTGCTGTCGCTGACCCGTCTGAAGCGCATTCGCGAGGTGGATGTGGCCAACGCCACCATCACCGTCGAGGCCGGCGTGTTCCTGCAACAGCTGCAGGACGCGGCAGCCGAGGTCGGTCGTCTGTTCCCGCTGTCGCTGGGCGCCGAAGGCAGCTGCACGGTCGGCGGCAACCTGGCGACCAACGCTGGCGGCACGGCCGTGCTGCGCTACGGCAACATGCGCGACCTGGCGCTCGGCCTGGAGGTGGTACTGCCTGACGGGCGCATCTGGGATGGCCTGCGCGGCCTGCGCAAGGACAACACCGGCTACGACCTCAAGCAGCTGTTCATCGGCAGCGAAGGCACGCTCGGCATCATCACGGCTGCCGTGCTCAAGCTGTTCCCGGCGCTGCGCAGCCTGACCACCGCCTGGGTCGCCCTGCCCAGTCCGCAGGCAGCCGTGACGTTGCTCGGGCAGATGTGCGGGCTGTGCGGCGACCGCCTGACCGGCTTCGAGCTGATGTCGCGGCAAAGCCTGGAGTTCGTCCTGCGCCATGTCGCGGGCGCCAGCGATCCCTTCGCCGAAGGGCATCCCTGGTACGTCCTGATCGAGCTGAGCGACACCCAGCCCGATGCCGCGTTGAACGACCTGCTGGAGCAGGGCCTGGGCGAAGCCTTCGAACAGGCGCTGGTGCTCGACGCCGTGGTCGCCGGCAGCCAGGCCCAGGTCGAGGCCCTGTGGGCGCTGCGCGAAGGCATTTCCGAGGCGCAGAACCACGAGGGGCCGAGCCTCAAGCACGACATCAGCGTGCCGGTCAGCCGCATCCCCGACTTCATCGCGCGTACCGACCGTGCGCTGCAGCAGGCCTTTCCCGGCGTGCGCGTCGTGGCCTACGGTCACGTTGGCGACGGCAACCTGCATTACAACATCAGCAAGCCGCCCGACAGCGACGATGCGCCCTTCAAGGCCCAGGCCGAGGCGATCATGCGGGTGATCTACGACTCGACCCTGGAGGATGACGGCAGCATCAGTGCCGAGCATGGCCTGGGGCAATCCAAGCGTGCGGCGGCGCAGCACTACAAGGCACCGCTGGAACTGGAGCTGATGCGCAGCATCAAGCAGGCACTCGATCCCGCCGGGCTGATGAACCCGGGCAAGCTGTTGTGAACCCGACCGATATCCACGCCGCTGACGGCGTCCACAGACCGACGAGAGAGGAGGCATCATGAGCAAGGTCCGAGTGTTGCAAGTCGCGCCGCTGAGCGAGCGTTTCAATCGTGAGCTGGCCGAGCGGTACGAGGTCAGCGCCCTGTGGCAGCAGGCCGATCCGCTGGCCTTCCTGCGTGAGCAGGGCGAGCGGTTTCGCTACCTGGTGTCGTCGGCGCGCTTCGGTTGCAGCGCCGAGCAGCTGGCGCTGCTGCCCAATCTCGAGGTGATCAGCAGCTTCGGCGTTGGCTACGACCCCTATCCGCTGGAGCTGCTGCGTGATCGCGGCATCGCCATCAGCACCACCCCGGATGTGCTCAACGACTGTGTCGCCGACCTGGCCTTCGGCCTGATGCTCGACAGCGCCCGGCGTCTGAGCGAGTCCGACCGTTTTACCCGCAGCGGTGCCTGGAACGGTGCGGCGTTCCCGCTGGGGCGGCGGGTCAGTGGCAAGCGTCTGGGCATCGTCGGCATGGGGCGCATCGGCGAGGCGGTGGCCTTGCGGGCGTCGGGCTTCTCCATGTCGGTGCGCTACCACAACCGACGCCCGGTCGCGGGCAGCAGCTACCAGCACGAGCCGGATCTGCTGGCGCTGGCGCGCTGGGCGGACTTCCTGGTGCTGACCTGCCCCGGTGGCAAGGCGACCCATCACCTGATCGACGCGGCGGTGCTCGCGGCGCTGGGCAGCGATGGTTTCCTGATCAACGTGGCGCGTGGTTCGGTGGTGGACGAACCGGCGCTGATCGACGCCTTGCAGCACAATGTGATCGCCGGGGCCGGTCTGGACGTCTACGAGCAGGAACCCCAGGTGCCGGCGGCGCTGCGCGAGCTGGACAACGTGGTACTGCTGCCGCACGTCGGCAGTGCCAGTGTCGAGACACGCCAGCAGATGGCCGACCTGGTGCTGGACAACCTGCGTGCCTATATCGACACCGGCACGCTGCTGACTCCGTTGTAGGGCGGTTGCAACCCGCCAACCAGGGCGGCGGGTTTCACCCGCCCTGCGGTTCTGAATACGCCGGGTTGGCAATCGCTGCCTGGCCTATCGTTGCCGCGCCACAAGCGCGGCGATCGTTTCTTTCCTCTCCTGCTGCATCCCGGCGCACCACAAGTGCGCCGTTTTTCATGCCGCGCGATGATCGGGCCGCACAAGCCCTGTAGACTGCGGTGTTTTCCGCAGGCAAGGGATCAGTCACCGTGCAGTCGGTCATTACCATCGAACAATTGAACAAAACCTATGCATCGGGCCACCCGGCCCTGCAGGGTATCGACCTGGACATTCGCCAGGGCGAGATCTTCGCCTTGCTCGGCCCCAATGGTGCTGGCAAGACCACCCTGATCAGCATCATCTGCGGCATCGTCAACCCCGGCGAGGGCAGGGTGCTGGTCGGCGGCAAGGACATCGTCCGCGACTACCGTGCGGCCCGCTCGCAGATCGGCCTGGTGCCGCAGGAACTGGTCAGCGACGTGTTCGAAACCGTGTGGGCCACGGTCAAGTTCAGCCGTGGCCTGTTCGGCAAGAAGCCCGATCCGGCTTACCTGGAGCAGCTGCTCAAGGACCTCTCGCTGTGGGACAAGCGCAACGCCAAGATCATGGAGCTGTCTGGCGGCATGAAGCGCCGGGTGATGATAGCCAAGGCGCTCTCCCATGAGCCGCAGATCCTCTTTCTCGACGAGCCCACCGCCGGTGTCGACGTCGAGTTGCGTCGCGATATGTGGAACATGGTGCGGCGCCTGCGCGAGCGCGGCGTGACCATCATCCTGACCACCCACTACATCGAGGAGGCCGAGGAAATGGCCGATCGCATCGGGGTGATCAGTGCCGGAAGGATCGTGCTGGTGGAGGACAAGCAGGTGCTGATGCACAAGCTGGGCAAGAAGCAGCTGACCCTGCAACTGCAGCAGCCGCTGTCCTGCGTGCCGGCGGAGCTGGCGCGCTACGGCCTGGAACTGGCGGACCAGGGCCATGCGCTGGTGTACACCTTCGATGCCCAGCACGAAAACACCGGCATCGCCGAACTGCTGCGTGATCTGGCGCAGCACGGCATCGATTTCAAGGACCTGCAGTCGAGCCAGAGCTCGCTGGAGGAGATCTTCGTCGGTCTGATCAAGGAGGCGCGCGCATGAACCTGTATGCCATCAAGGCCATCTACCTGTTCGAGCTGGCGCGCACCTGGCGCACCCTGCTGCAGAGCATCGCCACCCCGGTGATCAGCACGTCGCTGTACTTCGTGGTGTTCGGCTCGGCCATCGGCTCGAGCATGACCCAGGTGCAGGGCGTGAGCTACGGCGCCTTCATCATTCCCGGGCTGATCATGCTGGCGCTGCTGACCGAGAGCATCTCCAACGCCTCGTTCGGCATCTACATGCCCAAGTACTCGGGGAGCATCTACGAGATTCTCTCGGCGCCCGTCTCCTACCTGGAGATTCTCATCGGCTACGTCGGTGCGGCGGCGACCAAGTCGGTGATCCTCGGCGTGGTGATCCTGATCACCGCACGGCTGTTCGTCGACTTCGAGATCCAGCACCCGCTGTGGATGGTGGCGTTTCTGCTGCTCACGGCGCTGACCTTCAGCCTGTTCGGCTTCATCATCGGCGTCTGGGCGGATGGCTGGGAGAAGCTGCAGATCGTGCCCGCGCTGATCGTCACGCCGCTGACCTTCCTGGGCGGCGCCTTCTACTCCATCAGCATGTTGCCGCCGACCTGGCAGACGGTGACCCTGTTCAATCCGGTGGTGTACCTGATCAGTGCGTTCCGCTGGAGCTTCTACGGGGTGTCCGACGTCAACGTCGGCGTCAGCCTGGCGATGGTGCTGGGCTTCCTGCTGCTGTGCATCGCCCTGGTGGGCTGGATCTTCAAGAGCGGTTACCGCCTCAAGAGCTGATGCCGCGCCTGTGCTCGGCTAACGTCGTGCGAGCCTCAAACTGTAGGAGCGGCTGCAGCCGCGAAACGAGGGCGCGAGGGCATCATGCCCTGCCCATGTTCAGCCGGTAGGGCGGCTGAAACCCGCCATGAATAGGTGGCGGGTTGCACCCGCCCTACGAGTCGTCGCGGCTGAAGCCCTCTCACAGACGGCGTGGGGTGGATGTCGCTTTTCACATCCACCGCCAGGCCGGATCGACAAGGCGCGATCCAGCCTGAGCAGTCGTCTGTCTCACTTCACCCGCAGTTCGCAGTCGAAGGTATCCGCGGGCGGTACGCTCGGCTCCCAGGGCTGCTGGTAGGTCAGCAGCAGGCGTCCCTCGCCCGGCTCACGGGCGCTGAAGCGCCAGGTGGAGATACCGCCTGCGCCCACCAGACCGGCATCCTCCGGGTTGGTGTAAACCTCCGGGCCAAGGCTTTGCAGCACGTTCGTCGCCGTGTCGCGGAGCATCCAGCGGAAGCCGGTGGTGGGGTTGCTGGGCAGGCTGAGAATCAGCAACTGGCCCTTGGTCAGCGTCAGTGGGCACTGCCGATCCTTCTTCAGCTCCAGCGTGCCGGACTGATGGGCGCAGGCCGTGAGCAGTGCCAGGGCGGACAGGGTGAGCAGGCGCAAGGGGGCGTGCATGATGAACTCCAATCGATGAAACCTGGCTCAGCATAGCCGCACGAGCAAGCCTCAAGCTACAGGTTGCACGCGACAAGCCGAAGCGCGCGCCGCTCTTTCCTGCAGCTTGAAGCTGGCCGTCAGCGGCTATTCGAAAAGCACCTTGGCCACGTCGCCAAAGCGTCTGGCGAAGTGCACCGTCAGGCCTTCCTTGAGGTAGTCGGGCAGCTCTTCGTAGCTGCCGCGGTTGGCTTCCGGCAGGATCAGCTCATGCAGCTTCTGCCGGCGCGCCGCGATGACCTTCTCGCGCACACCGCCGATCGGCAGGACCTGGCCGGTGAGGGTCAGCTCACCGGTCATGGCCACGCCTTTCTTCGGCGCCTGGTCGCGTGCCAGGGAGAGCAGGGCGCTGGCCATGGTGATCCCCGCGCTGGGACCGTCCTTGGGCGTGGCGCCTTCCGGCACGTGCAGGTGGACGAAGGCCTGGTCGAAGAAGCTCGGGTCGCCGCCGAACTGCTTCAGGTGTGAGCTGACGTAGCTGTAGGCGATCTCCGCCGACTCCTTCATGACGTCACCGAGCTGCCCGGTGAGCTTGAAGCCGCGATTGAGGGTGTGGATGCGCGTCGCCTCGATCGGCAGGGTGGCGCCACCCATGCTGGTCCAGGCCAGCCCGGTGATCACCCCGGTGCCGGCGAGTACCCGCTCGTTGCGGAATACCGGCATGCCGAGGGCCTCTTCCAGGTCCTTGGCGCCGATGCGGATCTTCGCCTCGGGGTCGTCCAGCAGTTTCACCACGGATTTGCGCACCAGCTTGCCTAGCTGCTTCTCCAGCTGGCGCACGCCGGCTTCACGGGCGTAGCCCTCGATCACCGCGCGCAGGGCGGCATCGCTGATGCCCAGGCGTGATTTCGGTACGCCGGCCTTTTCCAGCTGCTTCGGCCACAGGTGGCGCTTGGCGATGGCCAGCTTTTCCTCGGTGATGTAGCCGGACAGGCGGATCACCTCCATGCGGTCGAGCAGCGGCCCGGGAATCGAGTCGAGGGTGTTGGCGGTGCAGACGAACAGCACCTTGGACAGGTCCAGGCGCAGGTCCAGGTAGTGATCGAGGAATTCGACGTTCTGCTCCGGGTCCAGCGTTTCCAGCAATGCCGAGGCCGGGTCGCCCTGGTAGCTGGTGCCCATCTTGTCGATCTCGTCGAGCATGATCACCGGGTTCATCACCTCGGCTTCCTTGAGGGCCTGGACCAGCTTGCCGGGCATGGCGCCGATGTAGGTGCGGCGGTGGCCCTTGATCTCGGCCTCGTCGCGCATGCCGCCCAGCGAGAAGCGGTAGAACGGCCGGCCGAGGGATTCGGCGATGGACTTGCCGATGCTGGTCTTGCCCACGCCGGGCGGGCCGACCAGCAGCACGATGGAGCCGGCGATCTCGCCCTTGAAGGCGCCGACCGCGAGAAACTCGGTGATGCGCTGCTTGATGTCGTCCATGCCGGCGTGGTGCTTGTCCAGCACCTTGCGTGCGTGACCGAGGTCGAGCTTGTCCTGGCCCTGGATGCCCCAGGGCAGGGCGGTGGCCCAGTCGAGGTAGTTGCGGGTGACGGCATACTCAGGAGAGCCGGCCTCCAGGATCGACAGCTTGTTCAGTTCTTCGTCGATGCGCTTCTGCGCGGCGGCCGTCAGGGTCTTGCCTTCCAGGCGAGCGAGAAACTCTTCGCGGTCGGCGCTCTTGTCGTCCTTGCTGATGCCCAGCTCCTGCTGGATCAGCTTCAGCTGTTCCTTGAGGAAGAACTCGCGCTGACGCTCGCCGATCTGCTTGTTGACCTCGGCCGACAGCTCCTTCTGCAGGCGGCCGACCTCGACCTCCTTGCGCAGCAGCGGCAGCACCTTCTCCATGCGCTTGAGCATGGGCACGGTGTCCAGCACCTCCTGCAACTCATGGCCGGAAGCGGTGGTCAGGGCGGCGGCGAAGTCGGTGAGCGGCGACGGCTCGTTGGGGCTGAAGCGATTGAGGTAGTTCTTCAATTCTTCGCTGTACAGCGGGTTGAGCGGCAGCAGCTCCTTGATCGCGTTGATCAGCGCCATGGCGTAGGCCTTGACCTCGTCGCGCGGATCGGCAGGCGCCTGCGGGTACTCCACCTCGGCCAGGTACGGGCCACGGCGGCTGAGCCAGCCACGAATGCGCACACGGGTCAGGCCCTGGGCGACGAACTGCAGCTTGCCGCCTTCCTCGCTGACATGGTGCAGGCGCACCAGTGTGCCGTGCTCCGGCAGGCTGTCGAGGTCGAACTCGCCGTGCTCGTCGGGCGGCGTGTCGACGTAGAACACCGCCAGGGATTTGTGCTCGGTATTCTCCACGCGCTTGAGCGTGCGCCCCCATGGGTGCTCGTTGACCATCACCGGCAGGACCTGCGCCGGGAAGAACGGGCGGTTGTTGATGGGGATGATGTAGAGCTTGTCCGGCAGTCGCTGCGCGGGCAGAACCAGGCCGGTCGCGCCAGGCTGTACGGTTTCGTCGACTGCTTCGGGGTGGATGTCCTGATCGTTCATGGAGCACCTTTGCTTGCACGTTGCTTGCTACATGGGGCGGCAGCGCCAGGTTTTCAACGCTTCAATCCAGGCCCAGGCGAATACCCTGCAGGCGTTGTTCGATCAACGGCGTGAGCAGGGCGAAGCAGTCATCCGGGCTCAGTTGCACCTGAGAGGACTCGATCAGCTCGGTCTGCAGGCGCTCGATCAGGGCCTGCAACGGCGGCGCTTGCTGCTGGCTCAGCAGGCGCTCGCAGAGAAAGCGCAGCTGCATCTGCAGCCCCGGCGGACAGCGCTCGTAGCTCGCTGCGCGAACCGCCAGGCCGCGCAGGCGAGAGAGGTCCTCGAGCGAGCGGCAGGCTTCGCCCAGGCCGCGGATGGCAGGGTGGTCGTGGCGATAGAGGCGGTCTTCGAGCTGTTCGATCACCGCCAGCAGGGCTTCGATCAGGCGGCAATGCGCGTCGAAGTCGCCGGGCTTGCGCCGTAGCTGCGGCCAGTCCTGCTGCAGGGCTGGCAGCTGCAGGCTGGCGCCGGGCCAGTTCAGCCACAGGTCGTCGAGCTGCCGGGCCACTTGCGTGCGCTGCTCGAGGTTCCCGGCACCCTGCATGGCTCCCAGCCCGCGATGCAGCTGCAGTGCCTGGAGCAGGTCCAGACAGCGCTGCGCGACCTGCCTGTGCTGCTGCAGGCGTGCCGACTGCTGGCGGGCCTCCTGGCGCTGGGTCAGCCAGAAGCTCAATGCCAACAGGGTGATCAACAGGGCGACGGCGAAGAGGCGGCATGACTCATGGAGGCTCGTGAGGGCGGCGTGCAGGTTCATCCTTCGATGAAGCAACTCCCCTGCCAGCCGCAGAGGGGGGCGGATTCCGGCAGTACGCGCCTGTCGCACTGCACGGAAATGGAGCAGGCGACCATGCCGGGGTGCCTGATGGTGTATGGGTTGCTAAAGGTGCAACCTTGTTGCTGATGGGTGGTTGCGGCGTTTTCTTGCGGAAAAGAGTAAAGTGCAACCCTTGTTTCGTGCTGTCAGTCTGCCGTTATGTTGCAAGCCCGTGTGATCCGCCTGGATGAACAGGCCCATGAACATGCCCATGATCATCATCAACTGGTGATGTCCCTGGTCGGTCGTGCCGAATTCGAGGTCGGTGGCCGTGGTGGGGAGGTCTGCCGCATGCGTGCCTGCCTGGTGCCCGGTGATGCGGCTCATCAGTTCGCCGGCATGGGCGAGAATCGCATGCTGATTCTCGACCTGGACGAGCAGGACACGCCCAGCGAGGACCTCGAACTGCTTCACCGCCTGTTCGAGAAACCCTGCTACCCGGCGCTCGATGTCGACTTCCAGAACCTGCTCAATTACGCCGGCTCCGAGCTGGAGCGCTACGGCAGCGACTCGATCCTGGCGCGCTCCATCGGCGGCGTGCTGCTGCGTGCGCTGCACCTGCGGCTGTTCGGCGAACAGCGTCGTCCGGCACAGGGCGTGCTGGACCTGCAGCGCCTCGATCATTACATCGGCGAGCACCTGGCGCGGCGCATCAGCGTTGCCGAGCTGGCCCAAGTGATGTGCCTGAGTCCGAGCCACTTCCATGCGCAGTTCAAGGACAGCGTCGGCCTCACCCCGCACCAGTACCTGCTCAAGACCCGTCTCGACCGGGCTGCCCGCCTGCTGCGCGAGAGCAACCTGCCGCTGGTACGGGTCGCCGAAGAGTGCGGCTTCTCCAGCCAGAGCGCCCTGACCACCGCGATGCGCCGCTACCTGGGGCTGACGCCCAAGCGGGTACGTGCGGCTTAGAGTGCGATAACGCCTGAGCAACAGTCTGCAACCGCCGTCGTCACGCCCGCCTGAGCGGGAATGACGACACGCCGGGGCTTGCTCAGGCGTAGTTCTGCGGGCTCAGCTTGCGTTCGATCAGCTCGATGAGGATGTGCAGCACCTTGATGTGCAGTTCCTGTACACGGTCGGCGAAGTCGCCGCCGGGGGCGCAGATGCACACATCGGCCAGGCCTTCCAGCAGCGAGCCGGGCTTGCCGGTCAGGGCGATCACCTTCACGCCGAGCGCCTTGGCGGCTTCGGCGGCCTTGACCACGTTGGGGCTCTTGCCGCTGGTGCTGATGGCGATCAGCACGTCGCCTTCGCGGCCGTGCGACTCGATGTAGCGCGAGAAGATGAAGTCGTAGCCGAAGTCATTGGCCACGCAGCTGATGTGGCTGGGGTCGCTGATCGACACGGCGGCGATGCCGGGGCGGTTCCTGCGGTAGCGTCCGGTCAGTTCCTCGGCGAAGTGCATGGCGTCGCACATCGAGCCGCCATTGCCGCAGGAGAAGGCCTTGCCCTTGTGCTCGAAGCTCTCGACCAGCAGCTCGGCAGCACGCTGGATGTTGGCCAGGGTCTGTTCGTTGCCGAGGAAGGCTTCCAGCGCGCGCTGGGCTTCCTGCAGGCTGTTGCGGATATGTTCGATCATGGCAGGTCTTGGAACCTCTTTGGCAGTTTCGCGAGCCAGAGCCATGCAAGGCGAAAGCTGGCGAGAAAGCGGAGTTTACGCGTTGTAAATCGGCATTTCGACCGGGCTGGCGCTTCAGCCGGTGCAGCACGGCAGGGCTGAAGCGCAGCGGATTTCAACAGGTGTTCAGGGCAGCTCGGGGCTCGAGTAGAACGCGGTCAGGACTTTCACCAGGTGATCCAGGTCATGGCTACCGGCGAGTTCGCGAACCGAGTGCATGGCGAAGGTGGGCAGGCCGATATCGACCGTACGCACGCCCAGCTGGCTGGCGGTGATCGGGCCGATGGTCGAGCCGCAGCCCATGTCGCTGCGCACCACGAAGCTCTGCACCGGTACTTCGTTCTCCAGGCACAGGTGGCGGAAGAAACCAGCAGTCTCGCTGTTGGTGGCGTAGCGCTGGTTGCTGTTGATCTTGATCACTGGACCGGCGTTGAGTTTCGGGCCGTGGTTGCCGTCGTGCTTGTCGGCGTAGTTCGGGTGTACGCCATGGGCGTTGTCGGCCGAGACCAGCAGCGAGCGCTGGATGGTGCGGACGAAACCCTCGCCTGTCGGCAGGACGCGGCGCAGTACCTGTTCGAGGAAGGGGCCGTCGGCGCCACAGGCCGAGCAGGAGCCGACCTCTTCGTGATCGGTGCACACCAGTACGCAGGTTTCTTCGTCGCTGGAGTCGATCAGCGCCTGCAGGCCGGCGTAGCACGACAGCAGGTTGTCCAGGCGCGCACTGGCGATGAAGTCCTGGTTGAGGCCGACGATGGCGGCGCTCTGGGTGTCGTAGAAACTCAGCTCGTAGTCGAGTACCGCGTCCGGGTTGAAGTCATGCTCCATGGCCAGCTGTTCGGCGAGCAGGGCGCGGAAGTCGGCGGTCTCGCTGCTGGCGAGCTGGGCGAGAATCGGTGGCAGCTCGGTCTGCGGGTTGATCGCCCAGCCCTGGTTGGCCTCGCGGTTGAGGTGGATGGCCAGGTTGGGGATCACGGCGATCGGCTGGTAGAAGTCGATCAGCTGGCTTTCCACCTTGCCGTCGCGCCGGTAGGTGACGCGGCCGGCCAGCGACAGGTCGCGGTCGAACCAGGGTGCGAGCAGGGCGCCGCCGTAGACCTCCACGCCGAGCTGGAAGTAGCCCTGGCGCTGCAGCTCCGGGCTGGGTTTCACCCGCAGGCAGGGGCTGTCGGTATGGGCGCCGACCAGGCGCAGGCCGCCGTCGAGGGCCGGGCGCTTGCCCAGCTTGAAGGCGATGAGCGACGAGTCGTTGCGGGTCACGTAGTAGCGGCCGCCGGTCTCGAGATGCCAGGTCGCGCGTTCGTCCAGGTGGCGATAACCGGTCGCTTCCAGGCGCATGGCCAGGCTGGTGGTCGCGTGGAAAGGCGTGGGAGAGGCGTTGAGAAAGTCGATCAGCCCGATATTGAGTTCTTCGCGCATGCATGGCTCCAGACAGCGATGGCGCAGTTTAACCAATTTGCATCGCGCTGTGCCGGCTATGCACTCGTTTGGGGCGATAGTTGGCGTCTATCCAGCACGGCTATCTGGCGTACTTTCGGCGCGCTACGACCGAGAACAGATGCCAGTGCTTGGTGTGGCCACGAGCGGTGCTTCCTTGACGGTTAATTTCCTCGAAATGGAGCAGTTCCCAGCCGGCAAAGAGGTTCTCTACGGACTGTTTGTCGAGAATGCTCAGATCAGCGCTCGCCCAGTCGTCGTCAGGGCCGAAGAAGTTACCGCAGAACAGACCGTCATGCTTTAAAGCGTGGCTTATGCGTTGCCAAAGATGGGGAAACTCCTTGGGATGGCAGAAAGGCAAGGCGAAGGCGCTGTTGATCAGGTCGGCTGGCGGCAGTTCACAATGCTCAAAGTGTTCGCAGAGAGTCTGCAGTCGTGGCGCTTGATCTGTCTGTAGCTGTTGGCACAGACGCGCAATGGCCTGTTTTTCGCGATCTATTGCCAGAACTTCCCAACCCCGGCGCAACAGTTCTAGCGTATCGCGGCCGGCACCACAGCCCAGATCGATGGCAAATCCTGTCGTTCTGGTGCTTGCATCCAGCGCCATCAGCAGTGCCGGCCAGGCGGGAGCCCCTTGGGTGCGGTCGTAATAGCGCTTGTCACTCATTCGTCGGCGGCTCAGAACGGCGCCGGGCACTCGAAGCGCATGCGCTCGCCACTTTGCGGGTGGGTGAGGGCGAGCATGCTGGCGTGCAGGCACAGGCGCTCGTGGGCGGCGAGGGCCTGTTCGTGCGCATAGAGGCGGTCGCCGAGCAGCGGGTGGCCGATGGACAGCATGTGCACGCGCAGCTGGTGCGAGCGCCCGGTGATCGGCGTCAGCTCCACCCGGCACCAGTCGCCACAGCGCTCGAGAATGCGCCAGTGGGTCAGGGCGTGCTTGCCCAGTTCGTGGTCGACGACATGGCGCGGCTTGGTCGGTGGGTCGTAGCGCAGGGGCAGGTCGATGCTGCCACTGTCGGCCGTGGGCTGGCCCCAGCACAGTGCGGTATAGGCCTTCTCGGTCTCACGGTCGTGGAACTGCCGCGACAGCTCGCGGTGGCTGTCGGCGTCGCGCGCCAGCACGATGATCCCGGAGGTTTCCCAGTCCAGCCGATGGACGATGCGTGCCTCGGGGTAGCCATTTTCCTGCAGGCGGGTGACCAGGCAGTCCTTGTTGTCCTCGGCGCGGCCAGGCACCGACAGCAGCAGGGTGGGCTTGTTGATCACCAGCAGGGCGGCGTCCTGGTGAACGATTTCGATCTGGCTTAGCGGCATGGGCTGTGGCTGGTGTCGGAGCGAACGGATTCGCGATGTGTCTGGCTGCGCAAGCGACGCGGATGATCCGCTCGTGCAGGTGCGTGTTGCTACAAATGAACACGGCGGCCGAAGCCGCCGTGAGCGCCGCCGGTGTCGATCAACGATCCGGCAGGGTGATGTTCAGTTCCAGGATCGAGCAGCTACCCTGGTCTTCCAGAGCGACTTGCACGTCCTTCTGGTCGATGTTGACGTACTTGCGGATCACCGCGACCAGCTCCTGCTGCAGGGCAGGCAGGTAGTCGGGCTGGCTGCGCTGGCCACGTTCGTGGGCCACGATGATCTGCAGGCGTTCCTTGGCGATGGATGCTGTGGTTTCCTTCTTGCGCGAACGCAAGAAGTCGAAAATATTCATTCTCGACCTCCAAATAGGCGCTGCAGGAAGCCCTGCTTCTTCACATCGAGGAAGCGATGCGGCATGTCCTTGCCCAGCAGGCGGTCTACGGCGTCGCTGTAAGCCTGGCCGGCATCGCTCTGGTCGTCGAGGATGACCGGGATACCCTGGTTGGAAGCCTTGAGCACGGCCTGCGACTCGGGAATGACGCCGAGCAGGCGGATGGCGAGGATTTCCTCGACGTCCTCGACGCCGAGCATTTCGCCCTTGGTCACGCGCTCGGGGTTGTAGCGGGTCAGCAGCAGGTGTTCCTTGATCGGCTCCTCGCCTTTCTCGGCGCGGCGTGACTTGCTCGCCAGCAGGCCGAGCATGCGGTCGGAGTCACGCACCGAGGACACTTCCGGGTTGGTCACGACGATGGCTTCGTCGGCGAAGTACATCGCCAGGTGCGCGCCTTTCTCGATACCGGCTGGCGAGTCGCAGACCACGTATTCGAAGTTCTCCGACAGCTCGGCGATGACCTTCTCGACGCCTTCCTGGGTCAGCGCGTCCTTGTCACGGGTCTGGCTGGCGGCCAGCACGTAGAGGTTTTCCAGGCGCTTGTCCTTGATCAGGGCCTGGGTCAGGGTGGCTTCGCCGTTGACGACGTTGACGAAGTCGTACACCACGCGGCGTTCGCAGCCCATGATCAGGTCGAGGTTACGCAGACCGACGTCGAAGTCGACGATGACGGTCTTGTGCCCGCGCAGGGCGAGGCCGGTGCCGATGGCAGCGCTGGTGGTGGTTTTACCGACGCCACCCTTGCCGGAAGTGACTACGAGGATCTTGGCCAAGGTGATTCACCCCAAAAAAAGAAGATAACGCGGGAATCCGTGGCCATTTAAGGCTTCCAGATGCCCTTTCTGTGTCCCTGAAAAATGGCCGCAGTATCCGTTAAAGGCGGGTGATGTTCAACACGTCACCCGACAGGCTGACCTGGACGGCATCCCCCCACAGCGGGTCACGTCGCAGGTCTTCGGCGACCTTGTAATGGCCGGCGATCGACAGCATTTCGGCGCCCATCTGTTGACAGAATATGCGTGCCTTGGCGTTGCCCTTTATACCTGCCAGGGCGCGGCCGCGCATGGGCGCGTAAACATGGATGTTGCCATCGGCGAGAAGTTCCGCCCCGGCGCTGACCGGGGCGAGGACGATCAGGTCCGCACCTTGGGCATAGATCTGCTGCCCGCCACGCACCGGTGTGGTGACGATGCGGCTGGGCTTGTGCTCGGGTTCGGCGGGTTTCTCTTCCACCTTCTTCGGCGCCGGGTCGAGCGGGCGTTCGCGCGCGCCGGACGGCGGCAGCACCGGCAGGTCCAGGGCTTCGGCGGCGGCCACGTCGCTCTCGCGGGAGGCGCGGATGGCCAGGGTGCGCAGGCCATGGCGACGGCACACGGCCATCAGTTCGGCCAGGTCCAGCTGCCCTTCGCCTTCCGGCAGCTTGTCCAGCGCCAGGACCAGCGGGGTGTTGCTGAAGAACGCCGGGGCCTGGGCGACCTTTTCCGTCAGCTGGGCGTCGAGGCGTTCAAGGTCGTTGTGGGCCAGCTCCATCACGGTGATGGCCAGCATGCTGCCCTTGAGCTGGAATACGGGGTCTTGGGCGAGGAGATCGGCTTGGCTCATGGTCGAAAGAGGAGACTTCTGCAGCACTACGAAAGGTTGCCGGACTTATAGCGGTATCGACTGCGCACCGCAACTCGAAGGCCGGTTGCAGGACATTGACCGGCAAACCCTGACAGCGTTCGCATGGCGTGTGGCTGGTTGGCGAGTCAGGCCGGCAAAGTGGGGTAGAATGCGCGGCCCTGCCTGTGACCGGACCCGCTACATGGAACGCCCCCGCTTTCGCGCCTACTTTCTGCACCCGCGCTTCTGGCCACTGTGGCTGGGTTTCGGCGTGTTGTGGCTGGTGGTGCAGTTGCCCTATCGCCTGCAACTGCAGCTCGGGCGTCTGCTGGGCTGGCTGATGTTCCGCCTGGCCGGCCCGCGCCGGCAGATCGCCGAGCGCAACCTGCAGCTGTGTTTCCCGGGCAAGAGCGCGGCCGAACGCGAGCGGCTGCTGCGCGAGAACTTCGCCTCCACCGGCATCGCCTTCTTCGAGATGGCCATGAGCTGGTGGTGGCCCCGATCGCGCCTGGCCCGCCTGGCACATGTCGAGGGGCTGGAGCACCTGCAGCAGGCGCAGGCCGCCGGGCAGGGCGTGATCCTCATGGCGGTGCACTTCACCACCCTGGAGATCGGTGCGGCGCTGCTGGGCCAGCAGCACACCATCGACGGCATGTACCGCGAGCACGACAACCCGCTGTTCGATTTCATCCAGCGCCGTGGACGTGAGCGGCACAACCGCGACGCCACGGCCATCGAGCGCGAGGACATTCGCGCCATGCTCAAGGTGCTGCGTGCCGGTCGGGCCATCTGGTACGCGCCGGACCAGGACTATGGGCGCAAACAGAGCATCTTCGTGCCGCTGTTCGGCATACCGGCCGCCACGGTCACGGCCACCACCAAGTTCGCGCGTCTGGGCAAGGCACGCGTGGTGCCCTTCACCCAGCAGCGCCTGGCCGATGGCAGCGGTTATCGCCTGGTGATCCATCCGCCGCTGGCCGATTTCCCCGGGGACAGTGAAGAGGCCGACTGCCTGCGCATCAACCAGTGGATCGAGCAGGTCGTCAGTGCCTGCCCCGAGCAGTACCTGTGGGCGCACCGACGCTTCAAGACGCGTCCCGAGGGCGAACCGAAGCTGTACGGGGCGCGCAAGTAGCCCATCTATACTGCAACGAAAAACAGGACCGCCCGATGACCGTCATTGCCCACCCTCACGAGCCCGTTACCGGGCTGATTCTTTCCGGTGGTGGGGCGCGGGCGGCTTATCAGGTGGGTGTGCTGTCGGCCATTGCCGATCTGCTGCCGGACGCCTCGCACAACCCCTTTCCGGTCATCGTCGGCACCTCGGCGGGGGCGATCAATGCGGTCAGCCTGGCCTGCGGTGCGTTGCAGTTCGGTGAGGCGGTGCGCCGTCTCACCTCGGTCTGGCAGGGCTTTCATACGCGGATGGTGTACCGCAGCGACTGGCCGGGCGTGCTGCGCCAGGCTGCGCGCTTCGTGGGGCACAGCCTGTTGGGTATCGGGCGCGACATCCCCGTGGCGCTGCTCGACAGCTCCCCGTTGCGCGAGTTGCTGGCCCGTGAGCTGGATTTCTCCGGCATCGCGGCCGCAGTGCGCCATCGCCGCTTGCGGGCGATCGCCGTCACGGCATTCGGCTACGAAAGTGGCCAGGCGGTGACCTTTTACCAAGGGCGGGCGACCATCGACCCCTGGTTTCGCCATCGCCGTGTCGGCATTCCCACCCGCCTGAACCTCGAACATCTGCTGGCCAGTGCGTCGATCCCGCTGATCTTCCCGCCGGTGAGAATCCACCGTGAGTACTTCGGCGACGGCGCTGTGCGGCAGGCGGCGCCCATCAGCCCGGCATTGCACCTGGGCGCCAGCCGGGTGCTGGTGATCGGTGTCAGCGGCAATACCCAGGGCGAATCGGAGGCGCCGGCACCACGGGTCTCCAGCAACCGGCCACCGAGCCTGGCGCAGATCGGCGGGCACATGCTCAACAGCACCTTCATCGACAACCTGGAAACCGATATCGAACTACTCGAACGGCTCAACCAGATGAGCGAACTGGTGCCGCCCGAGCTTCGGCCCAGGGGCCTGGGGCTGAACCCGGTGGACGTGCTGGTGATCGCCCCGAGCCAGCCGCTGGATCAGATCGCGGCGCGCCACCAGCGTGAGCTGCCCCGCGCGCTGCGCCTGTTCCTGCGTGGTCCGGGGGCGACCAAGACCAGCGGCGCCGGGGTGCTCAGCTACCTGTTGTTCGAGCCCGGCTACTGCAGCGAACTGATCGAACTGGGTTACCAGGACGCCATGGCGCGCAAGGCCGAGCTGAGTCGCTTCCTCGGCCTCACCGAGCTGACACAGCCCGCCTGACGCGCGTTACGCCAGCACGCCGTCCCGGAAGTCGCGCAACGCCTGTTCGATCTCTTCGCGACTGTTCATCACGAACGGACCGTACTGCACGATGGGCTCGTTCAGTGGCGTGCCCGCGATCAGCAGCACCCCCGCACCCTGGGCACTGGCCAGTTGCAGCTGGCCTTCGTCGGACAGGCGTACCAGGCGACCGGCGCCGACCGTCTGCGCGCTGGCAGCGGCGAGCTGCAGCTGACCTTCGTAGACGTACAGCATCACCCGCTGGCCATCGGTCAGGCGCGGGGCGACCTGGCTGCCGGGCGCCAGGCGCAGGTCGAACAGCTGTGGCTGGGTATGCGGGCGCTGCACGGCGCCGACCTGGCGCTGTTCGCCGTCGTCGAACTCGCCCGCGATCACCACCACCTCCACGCCGGTGCGGGTGACGAGGCGTGGAATGTCGGCGGCCGGAATGTCGCGGTAGCCGGCTTCGCCCAGCTTGTCCCTGGCTGGCAGGTTGAGCCATAGCTGGAAGCCGCGCATGGCGCCGGACTCCTGCTCGGGCATTTCGCTGTGGATGATGCCGCGTGCAGCGGTCATCCACTGCACGCCACCGCTGCCCAGCAGGCCGACGTTGCCGAGGTGGTCCTCATGGCGCATGCGCCCCTCGAGCATGTAGGTGATGGTCTCGAAGCCACGGTGCGGATGAGGCGGGAAGCCGGCGATGTAGTCGTCGGGATTGTCGGTGGCGAATTCGTCGAGCATGAGGAACGGGTCGAAGCGCTCCAGGCCCGGTCCGCCGATCACGCGGTTGAGGCGCACGCCGGCGCCGTCGGAGGCCGGCTGGCCTGGCTGGATGCTGATGATGCGGCGCTGTTGGGTCATGGCATTGGGCTCCGTTCGAGGCGAGGAATGAGCCCATGCTATGCCGATCATGTCGATCGATGGTCGCAATTTTCCCGCGCTAAATATCGAACTGATCGATGTTTGGCGAGGGTATCTCAGTCGGCAATCTTGAGTTTGCGCGACTCATGGTAGAAGTAGCGGATCTTCTCGTACTCGAATGGCGAGTTGAGCTGGCCGTAGCGGAAGCTGGTGTTGGCCCTCTCATCGACGGCGCGTATCGCGATGGGCAGCGCCTCGCTCAGGCTGGCATCGACCACGCCGAGATAGTTGACCGTGCTCGCCAGGCTGTAGTCCACCGTCAGCCCGGCGGTGTCACGCAGGTTGGAGGGGCCCAGCAGTGGCAGCATCAGGTAGGGGCCCGCGGGTACCCCGTAGTGGCCCAGCGTCTGGCCAAAGTCTTCTTCCTGGCGCGGCAGCCCCATCATCGTGGCCGGATCCCAGATGCCACCCACGCCGATGATGGTGTTGAACAGCAGCCGTGCCGTGCTGTTCATCGCCCGCTGCCCCTTCAACTGCAGCAGGCTGTTGGCCAGGGTCGGGATCTCCCCCAGGTTGCTGAAGAAGTTGTGTACGCCGCTCTGCACCAGGTTCGGGGTGACGTAGCGGTAGCCTTTGACGACCGGCAGGAACACCCACTGATCGAAACGGTAGTTGAAGTGGTAGACGCGGCGGTTCCAGGGTTCCAGCGGGTCATAGACCCGCAGTGCGTCGCTGGAGGCGCGTTCGAACTCCTGCTGGTCCAGTCCGGGGTTGAATTTCAGGTCCTGCAGCGGGTTGGTGAAGCCGTCGGCGTCGACCTCGCCGGCCCAGGCGTGTGCACTGGCCAGCAGCAGAGCGATGATCAGGGTGCTGTGCTTAGCCACGGAAGAACTCCAGCATGGCGTCGCTGTTGACGCGGTAATTGAGGTTGCCGCAGTGCCCGCCATGCGGGTACAGGGTCAGGCGCTCGCCGAAGGTGCGCCGCAGGAAACCGATGTCGCCCTTGCCGAGAATCAGGTCGTCGGCGTTGTGCATCACGGCGATCTTGTCGCTGCCCCTGAGGTAGTCCTCGAGGGCATAGAGGCTGCTCTGTTCGATCAGCTGGTTGAGGCTGCCGCCGTCGTAGCGGGCACGCCACATGGGCATCAGCTGCTCGGCGATGTAGCAATCGAAGTCGCAGCGCAGCGCCAGCTGGAAGAACGGGGTGAGGCTGGTGCTTTCAGTGATGCGGTAATCGCGCGGGGTGATCAGCCCGCGCCGGTTGAGCAGGTCCGAGGTGAAGACGATATCGGCGGAGGAGAAGCGGAACGAGGTGCCGATGAGCATGGCCATCTGCTCGTCGGAGAGCTTTTCCTTGGATTGCTGGAAGTCGTAGAGCATCGCCTCGTTGATGTCGAGGTAGCCCTTGTCGTTGAAGTAGCGGGTCAGCTTGCCCAGCACCAGCTCATAGAAGTTGGTGCTGTTGTCGATGCCCTGCACCCGGGTCTGCACCAGCTTGTCGAGGTTGCTCACCGAGGTGTAGAGGTTCACCGGCGGGTTGAGCAGCAGCACGCGCTTGAAGTTGAAGGCGCGGCGGGTTTCGTCGATCTGGCTGACGAAGGCGGCATGCAGCGCACCGAGGCTGTAGCCGGTGAGCAGGTATTCGCTGACTTGCAGCTTCGGGTGCTGGGCGCGCACCGCCTGCATCGCCCGGTACAGGTCGTCGGCATCGTCCGGGCTGTAGCCTGGCGTGGCGAAGCGCGAGGCGGCGGCCATGAAGTCGTAGCTGGTTGGCGAGGAGAGCTGCACGACATGGAAGCCGGCGCCATAGAACAGCTTCTTCAGGTACTCGGTGATGCTGCTGGCGTAGCTGGCGCCGGTGCCGGAGATGATGAAGATCAGCGGCGCGCGGCCCTTCTGCTCGGCCAGGCGGTATTGCAGCTTGGTCACCGGCCAGAAGTTGTCCAGCAGTTCGAACTCCCGGTCCGGGCGCAGGCGAACCGAGTAGTCGCTCTGGTCGATGTCACGGTCATCCGGCAGGGCAGGGCGCAGTTCGGGCGGTGTGGTGGCGATGGTCGCCTCGAACGGGTTGGCCAGCGGATAGCCGTAGCTTTGCGCGTCCACATCGGCGGCCGTCGCGGAGACACAGAAGACCAGGCCGCCGAGCAGGGCGGCGAGTCGGGCAAGGCTGGGCATGTGGTAAGTCCCTTTTAATAAGCGAACATCGGGATTGAAGCGCTCGCTTATGACAGCAGCAAGTCGGGCAAAGTGCCACGTTGCCGTCAACAAGATACATCGAGTCGGTCTGTCCAGCGTCCTTTTCGTCGCCTGCGGGTGTCGCCCTCGGGGTAGGCGGATGCCGGCGTCACGCGTGGTGATGCAACCAGGCGTGCTTGGGAATCGAGTCCTCGCGCTTGCGTTGCTCCAGGAGTGCCCAGACTTTCTCGTGGAAGTAGAAACCGACCGAGTTGCACAGCGGCTCCACTGCAGCCACCAGGCCGCTGACCGCGATGCTGCCGGTCAACAGGTAGGCCACGCCGAAGGCGATGCAGAAGTGCATGATGGTGAAGGTCAGGGTCTTGAGCATGGCGCACCTCGATGAGAATCATTTACCGATGAGGCTCAGGTTAGTACGCCGCGGGTGTGTGGTGAAATGCGCTGTGTCCATGGCTTCGATAGCCTGCGCACATGAAAGCTTCTCGTGTGAAAGTGCCTATCTATTCACTTCTCTCACCTGCCTGCGAAACAATAGAGTGTTGGCCTCGTCACAAGGAGTCCCGGTTCATGCACATCCGCGATATCGCCTTCGGCATCACCGACTGGTCCGCCGTCACGCCAACCGAGCACCCGGGCGAAACCGGTCTCGCGCGCTGGAGAACCTGCCAGTTTGGCGAGGTGCGGGTGCGCATGGTCGAGTACTCGCCGGGCTATCTGGCCGACCACTGGTGCCGCAAGGGCCATGTGCTGCTGTGCCTGGAGGGCGAGCTGCACACCGAGCTGGAGGATGGCCGCGTCTTCGTGCTGCGTCCGGGGATGAGCTACCAGGTGGCTGACGACGCCGAAGCGCACCGTTCCTTCACCGAACAGGGCGCACGGCTGTTCGTGGTCGACTGAACCCTCGCCCGCCGTGGCAATTTGCCTTGCCTATTCATGAGTCTGATGGAGGGCGGTGTCCCCGGTCTTCCTCGCTACACTCTCTGGCATTCCCACAGGACATGTAAGGCAGGTTCGCTATGCAAAACCGCATGATGATCACGGGGGCCGGTTCCGGCCTGGGGCGCGAGATTGCCTTGCGCTGGGCTCGCGATGGCTGGCGCCTGGCGCTGGCGGACGTCAACGAGGCTGGCCTGGCGGAAACCCTCAAGCTGGTGCGCGAAGCCGGCGGTGACGGCTTCACGCGCCGCTGTGACGTGCGTGACTACAGCCAACTGACGGCACTGGCGCAGGCCTGCGACGAGCAGTTCGGCGGCATCGACATCATCGTCAACAATGCGGGGGTGGCTTCCGGTGGCTTCTTCAGCGAGCTGTCGCTGGAGGACTGGGACTGGCAGATCTCGATCAACCTGATGGGCGTGGTCAAGGGCTGCAAGGCGTTTCTGCCGCTGCTGGAGAAGAGCAAGGGCAAGATCGTCAACATCGCCTCGATGGCGGCACTGATGCAGGGGCCGGCGATGAGCAACTACAACGTGGCCAAGGCCGGCGTGGTGGCGCTGTCGGAGAGCCTGCTGGTGGAGTTGCGGCAGCAGGAGATCGGCGTGCATGTGGTCTGCCCGTCGTTCTTCCAGACCAACCTGCTGGATTCCTTTCGTGGCCCGACCCCGGCGATGAAGGCCCAGGTCGGCAAGCTGCTGGAAAGCTCGCCGATCAGCGCGGCGGACATCGCCGGCTACATCCATGACGAGCTGGCCAAGGGCAGCTTCATGATCCTGCCGCACGAGATGGGGCGCATGGCCTGGGCGCTGAAGCAGAAGAACCCGCAGGCGCTCTACGACGAGATGGCCGGCATGGCCGAGAAGATGCGTGGCAAGGCCCGATCCGTCAGCTGACCAACAGGTCAGTTATTTGCCCCTGCAGGCTTGCCTGGCAAGGTCTGCGGGGGTAGGGTGACGGCCCCGGCCTGCCTGCCGCCCTGACCTTGGATACTCCGTGAAACCAGCCTCTCGGGCCCTGTTGTTGATGGCCCTGGTGCTGGCGGCGATCAATTTGCGCCCCGGCATCACCTCCCTCGCGCCTCTCATCGAACGCATCGCCGACGAACTGTCGCTCAGTCGCGGTTTCATCAGTCTGACCACGGCACTGCCGGTGCTGTGCATGGGCCTGTTGGCCCCGCTGGCGCCCCGTCTGGCCGTGCGCTGGGGGCTGGAGCGCACCATCATGCTCTGCCTGGCCCTGATCGGCCTGGCCCTGCTGGCCCGT
Source organism: Pseudomonas sp. BMW13 (assembly GCF_013357275.1). Taxonomy (NCBI): domain Bacteria; kingdom Pseudomonadati; phylum Pseudomonadota; class Gammaproteobacteria; order Pseudomonadales; family Pseudomonadaceae; genus Pseudomonas; species Pseudomonas sp. BMW13. The sequence continues at coordinate 79,879 of NZ_SUKD01000010.1, forward strand.
CTGGCCGCGCACCAGAGCGCCGTGCTGATCGGCAGTGCCATTGCCCTGGGCGCCGCCATTGCGGTCGCCGGGCCCTTGCTGTCCGGCTTCATCAAGCGCCATTTCGCCGGTCAGATGAGCCGTGTGGTGGGCTGGTACTCGCTGGGCATGGCCATCGGCGGTGCCGGTGGTGCCGTGCTGACCGCACCGGCGACGCAGCTGTTCGGTGACGCCTGGCACCTGGGGCTGGCCATATGGGCGCTACCGGCGCTGCTTGGCGTGATGCTCTGGCTGTGCCTGCCCAACCAGAGCGGCAGCTCGGAGGAACGCGAAGGCGGCGGGCTGCCCTGGCGACAGCCGCGCGCCTGGCTGATCAGCGGCTTCTTCGCGATTCAGGCCGGTCTGTTCTACGCCATCGCGACCTGGGCCGTGGCGCGCTACCACGAAGCGGGCCTGAGCATGCTGCACAGCAACTCGCTGCTGAGTTTCATCATGCTGATGGGCCTGCCCAGCTCCTTCCTGCTGCCCTGGCTGGCGCAGCGCTACGACGCACGCTATCTGCTGTTGCTGGCCTGCGGCGTGATCACCTGCAGCTGTCTGGCGATGATTACTTTCCTGCCACGCGTGGTGCCGGAACTGTGGGCGGTGATCATGGGTTTCTCCCTGGGAGGCTCCTTCGCCCTGTCGCTGGTGTTGCCGCTGTACGAGGCAGGCTCGCCGCTGGCGGTCAGCCGCTGGACCGCGATGATGCTCTTCACCGGATATGGTCTCGGTTGCCTGACGCCGATTCTCACCGGCCTGGCGCGGGACCTGTCCGGCAGCTACCAGTTGCCGTTCATGGTGCTCACGGCCCTGGCCCTGGTGATGATCCTGATGGCCTGGCTGCTGGGGCGCGGTCGACGCCAGCAACGCTAGAATTCGCGCCAGTTCCTTTCTTGCCCTGGCAGGCTGTGTTAGAAGGCTTTCTGCTTATTCAGGAGTGCCGGTGTGGAGTCAGAATCCATCGTCTATGGCTGTATCCGCGACTGGCCCTCGGATGATCCCGAGCTACGTCGCTTGCGTCGTGAAACCAACCACGGCGTGCTCGCCGAACTGCCGGCCGGTGAACTCTGGCCGTTTCTCGGTCGCGAGATGTTCTCCTTCTGCGAACTGCCGGGGGCGGGGCTCTATCAGACCCAGGTGATCCACTTCGGCGCCAGCTACGGCGCGGTGGAGTACGAATGGAACCTGTGGATCGAGGCCTTCGAGGCGCTGCTCAAGCGTCTGTACTGGGCCAGCGCGGTGGTCCATCTGGAAACCGAGCTCAACGGTATGCACACCTTCCGCTGGGAGTCCGACAGTGGCTTTCACAGCCCGCAGGAGGGTTCCCTGCGCGTGCGGTGTGCCTGGGAGCGCGAAGGCGCCTTGCGCGGCTAGGCTGGGGCGATGATCAATTACCTGTGGTTCCTGCTCGCAGCCGCGTTCGAAATCGCGGGCTGCTACGCCTTCTGGATGTGGCTGCGGCTCGACCGCAGTGCCTGGTGGATAGTGCCGGGGCTGCTCAGCCTGGCACTGTTCGGCCTGTTGCTGACCCGTGTCGAAGCCGCCTTCGCCGGGCGCGCCTATGCGGCCTATGGCGGCGTGTACATCGTCGCCTCGCTGGCGTGGCTGGCACTGGTCGAGAAGAGTCGGCCGCTACTCAGCGACTGGCTGGGTGCAGCGCTGTGCCTGGCGGGTGCCGCGATCATCCTGCTCGGGCCGCGCATCCAGGGCCCCTGATCCGCTTATAAGCAGTGGAAGTAAAAAAGTTCCGCTGTAATCAAATCTTTATATATCGGCAACTGAGCTGAAATAACCCCCCGCCAAGATTCCCCCCAACACGAACGAGCCCATCGCTCGGGTGTTTTCAACACTTAAAGTTCAACAGGGGAATCCTCGATGATCCGTAAGCACTTCGCCGGTTTCGCAGCCAGCGCTCTGGCTCTGGCCGTCTCCGCCCAGGCTTTCGCCGGTACTGTTACCACTGACGGCGCCGACCTCGTGATCAAGACCAAAGGTGGCCTGGAAGTCGCTACCACCGACAAGGCGTTCAGCTTCAAGCTGAGCGGCAAGCTGCAGTGGGATGCCACCAACTTCGATGGTCTGATGGCTGCCGATCAGAACCAGCCGTTCGACGATACCTTCAACACCTTCATCCGTCGTGGTGAGTTCGGTCTGGAAGGCACTGCCTACAGCGATTGGGACTGGGGCCTGCGTGTCAGCTACGACGAGTACGACGACACCAGCGTCGACCGTGCTTTCATCGCGTACAAGGGCCTGGACTTCGCCAAGATCACCGTTGGCCGCTTCGGTGTGGACTACGGTCTGGAAAACACCACCAGTTCGTCCTGGATTACCGCCATCGAGCGTCCGTTCATGTACGACTACCTGAACGGTGACGAGGACACTCAGTTCGGTGTGAACATCAAGCACTCCGGTGATAACTACGGTCTGATGGCTCAGGTCGCCACCTACGAAGACAAGTACGAGAGCGACGACAACAACGAGCTCTACGGTTACACCCTGCGTGCCCACTGGGCGCCGTACCTCAACGGCACCGATGTCATCCACCTGGCGGCCAACTACCACAACTCCGAAGCCGATGACGAACGTGCACGCGCACGTACCCGCATGGGCATCCGCAGCGACAATGACTTCCGCCTGACCCTGGGTGACGTCACCGTTGCAGACAAAGACAACGAGTGGGTTCTGGAGTCCGGCGCGCAGTTCGGTGCTTTCCGTGCCCAGGCCGAGTACTTCCAGCGCCAGATCAGCGGTGAAACCGCTGGTGGTGCCAACTCCGACGTCGATATCAACGGCTACTACGGTCAGGTTTCCTACATGTTCAACGGCGTGCGTCAGTACAAGGCTGCCGATGGCAAGTGGGACAAGCCGGACAACATGAACGGCTCCTGGGAAATCTTTGCCCGTTACGAAAGCTCCACCGTCGACTCTGACGCCAATGCTATCCCCGCCAACCTGGGTATCGCTGGTCTGGTGGCTGATGACGCCAGCAAGGAGTTCGAAACCAAGGCCATGGTGCTGGGTGTGAACTACTTCGTGAACCCGGCGGTGCGCGTGAGCCTGAACTACGTCGACTATGAAGTCGACAACCTGGATACCTCCAGCCAAGTCAACGGCGAAGATGTACAGGACGACGGTAAGGCCATCGTAGGTCGCCTGCAGTACGTCTTCTAAGCTTCACTCCCTTGAAGTGTTGCTCCTGATTCGAGCCCCGCGTTTCGCGGGGCTTTTTTATTGCTTTGTATTGATGGAAAAGCGCTATGCGTAAGACTACCGCTCTGCTGCTATCGATCGGTTTCAGCGCCATTGCCCTGGCGCAGGATTACAGTGCGGCCAAACCGGGCGAATTGCTCCAGGTGCCGCTGACGTCCTTGCATCCGACTCAGGCAGCAGTGGGCTATGACCAGATTTTCTATAAGCTCGGGCGCTTCGCCAATGAGCGCAACAAGCTGTTCGACGAGTACTGCGAGGCCAACGGCCAGGGCGAGAGCGCCAGGGTGCCTGGCGATGCAGACTTGCACAAACCGGACAGCTTCAGCTGCCAGAACGCGGTAGGCACTCGCAGCAGCGAGATGAAAACCGTCGTGATCGGTCCGCAGGGCAAACTGTTCCTGACCGATGGCCATCACACCTTCACCGTGCTGATGGAGTATCCCGATGCTGGCGCCGACCTGAACATGTGGGTGCGCGTTACCGACAACTTCAGCGACAGTGCAGACATGGCCAGCTTCTGGCAGCGCATGGCGCAGGCACGCAAGGTATGGCTCAAGGATGGCAATGGGCGAAGCATCGACCCGCAGCAGATACCTGCTCAGCTGGGGCTCCAGCACTTGGCCAACGACCCTTATCGTGCGCTGGTGTACTTCACCCGCGAGGTCGCTTACGACAAGCCGCGTTCCGGAGAGGTGGCCCCCGAGTTTCTCGAGTTCTACTGGGGTAACTGGCTGCGCTCGGTGATGCCGCTGGAAGGTTATGACCTGAGTGATCGTGGCGATTACCGGGACGCCGTCGAGGCCGCCGCGAAGAAGATGGTGGCCCTGGCCCCGGACGAGATCGTCGGTGACAGCGGCTTCAAGGCGCGCGAACTGGGCGGTTACTCGTCCATCGACCGCAAGGAGCTGAACAAGGTCGCTGGACGCAAACTGAACTATGCCACCCGTTACAAGAAGGCGCTGGCCGAGGGAAGCTGAGGCCTGTAACGAAAAAGCCCGGCACTGGGCCGGGCTTTCTTCTGCGCTTGCTCGGCTCAGTTATGCTTCTTGTAGTTGTCCAGCGCCGTCTGGATCATCTGCCGCGCTTCGGCGGCATTGCCATAGCCATTCAGCTCGACTTTCTTGCGGCCTTCCGGCAACTGCTTGTAGACGCGGAAGAACGCCTCGATGCGCTGGCGCTCGATGGCCGGCAGGTCGCCGATGTCCTTGATGTTGTCGTAGGTCGGGTCGATATCGCTGCTGGGGACGCCGATGATCTTCTCGTCGTGCTCGCCGCCGTCGATCATCTTCAGGTAGCCGATGGGGCGGAACTTGATCAGCACGCCCGGGTGCAACGGCTCACGAGTCAGTACCAGGCCATCCAGCGGGTCACTGTCGCCACCCAGGGTACGAGACAGAGAGCCATAGTTGGCTGGGTAGACGACCGGCATCGACTGGAAGCGGTCGACGAACACCAGGCCTTCCTCGTTGATCTCATACTTGGTGAAGCTGCCCGCGGGAATTTCCACCGCCATGTGAACGTTGTTCGGAGCATCCTTCGCCTGGCTCGCGTGAAACGGGTGGGTGATCGACTGCTGCGCGAGTGCGGCACCGCTACCGAGAAGCATGGCGACGCCAAGGGCGAGAAGGGACTTTTGCATGGATGACTCCTTTGCAGAGCTGAAGGTTATAAAGGTTGGCCTTCTCATATTGCGGGCGCATTGTTAGAGATATATTGCAACCTCGCTTCTGGGATTCGTTGTCATGCCCGTCACCACCCTCGATTCACTTCACGCGCTCTCCGCCGATACCTGGGACGCCCTGCTGCCCGGTGCTCAGCCGTTTCTGCGGCATGCATTTCACAGCGCTCTCGAAGACAGCGGCAGTGTCGGGGGCGACACTGGCTGGCAGCCGTCACATCGTCTCTGGTGCGATGACCAGGGGCAGGTGAGGGCGGCGTTGCCGGCCTATCTGAAGCGGCATTCCTATGGCGAGTACGTGTTCGACCACGCCTGGGCCGATGCCTGTCGGCGCGCCGGGATCGCCTATTACCCGAAGTTGCTGGGCGCCGTGCCGTTCTCGCCGGTTGCCGGTGCGCGGCTGCTCGGGGAGCCCCGCTGCGCGGGCGCGATGCTCGATGAGCTGACGGCCGAGCTGGAGGCGCAGGGGTTGTCGAGCCTGCACATCAACTTCACCAGCCCGGCATGCGATGCGCTGCTGAACGGCCGTGACGGCTGGCTGGAGCGCCTGGGCTGCCAGTTTCACTGGAACAATCGCGGTTACCGTGACTTTCAGGACTTTCTCGACGCGCTCAGCTCGCGCAAGCGCAAGCAACTGCGCAAGGAACGTGAGCAGGTCGCGGGGCAGGGCATCGAGTTCGACCGACGCCTGGGCCATGAGCTGAGCGAGCAGGAGTGGGACTTCGTCTACCACTGCTACGCCAACACCTATCACGTACGGGGGCAGGCACCCTATCTGACGCGGGCCTTCTTCAGCCTGCTGGCCGAGCGCATGCCGGAGATGATTCGCCTGGTGTTCGCGCAGTTGCGCGGTCGGCCGGTGGCCATGGCATTCAGCCTGGTGGACGGGGATACCTTCTATGGCCGCTACTGGGGCTGCCTGGCCGAGTTCGACCGGCTGCATTTCGAAACCTGCTTCTACCAGGGCATGGAGCTGGCCATCGCCGAAGGCTTGCGGCGCTTCGATGCCGGCGCGCAAGGGGAGCACAAGCTGATCCGTGGTTTCGAACCGGTCATCACGCGTTCCTGGCACTATCTCTGCCATCCGGGGCTGCGTGCTGCCGTCACCGACTTCCTCGTGCAGGAGCGTTCTGGCGTGCTGTCCTATGCCGACGAAGCACGCAGCTACCTGCCGTTTCGCCATACCGGCGAGAGTTGACCAGTCGCTCAGGTAGTGCCGGCGGGCATGCAGCTGCCGTTCGCCGGAAGTTCCCCGGGGCGTAGGTTTCTGCAAAAACTCCAGAGCTTTCGGCAAGAAGCCCGTTCGGTTCTGCCACTAAATTCCGCCCTTCACTTTCGTTACGACCGTTTTTACCCTTATGTATTGGTCAGACCAGCGTTGCTGGGCTAGACCCTTAGCCAGGGCATTGCGTGATTGCAGTACGGTCGTGACGCGATTCGGTGGCCGCAGGCGTCAGCCTGGGAGATCGGGAAGGATGCTTCCTGGTCGTGCTCACCCGGCATCGGTGTGACGAGGAAAAGAGACCGAAGCCCGCATCCGCACAGGTGGATGCAGCATGCCTTCAGGGTTCGGTGCCCGAGAACAACAAACGAGAGGGGAGCCCCCCAATGACAGCTAGTACTCCAATGCTCGTCACCTTCGTGGTGTACATCGCAGCCATGGTACTGATCGGCCTGATCGCCTATCTGCGTACCAAGAACCTTTCCGATTACATCCTGGGTGGCCGCAGCCTCGGCAGCTTCGTGACCGCGCTGTCCGCGGGAGCCTCCGACATGAGCGGCTGGCTGCTCATGGGCCTGCCGGGCGCGATCTTCGTTGCCGGTATTTCCGAAAGCTGGATTGCCATCGGCCTGGTCATCGGTGCCTACCTCAACTGGCTGTTCGTCGCCGGTCGCCTGCGCGTGCAGACCGAGCACAATGGCAACGCCCTGACCCTGCCGGACTACTTCACCAATCGCTTCGAAGACAACAGCCGCATCCTGCGCATCTTCTCGGCAGTGGTCATCCTGGTGTTCTTCACCATCTACTGCGCCTCCGGCGTGGTGGCTGGCGCCCGTCTGTTCGAAAGCACCTTCGGCATGAGCTACGAAACCGCCCTGTGGGCCGGTGCCGCAGCGACCATCGCCTACACCTTCATCGGTGGCTTCCTGGCGGTGAGCTGGACCGACACCGTGCAGGCGACCCTGATGATCTTCGCCCTGATCCTGACCCCGGTATTCGTGCTGATCGGCACCGGTGGCTTCGATCCGGCGATGACCGCCATCGAGGCGGTCGACCCGAGCCACTTCGACATGCTCAAGGGCGCCACCTTCATTGGCGTGATCTCGCTGATGGCCTGGGGCCTGGGCTACTTCGGTCAGCCGCACATCCTGGCGCGCTTCATGGCCGCCGACTCGGTCAAGTCGATCCCGGCTGCCCGTCGCATCTCCATGACCTGGATGATTCTGACCCTGGCCGGTGCCGTGGCCGTCGGTTTCTTCGGCATCGCCTACTTCTCCGCGCATCCTGAACTGGCCGGCCCGGTCGGCGAGAACCCGGAGCGCGTCTTCATCGAGCTGTCCAAGCTGCTGTTCAACCCCTGGATCGCCGGTATCCTGCTGTCCGCCATCCTGGCAGCGGTGATGAGCACCCTGAGCTGCCAGCTGCTGGTGTGCTCCAGTGCGCTGACCGAGGACTTCTACAAGGCATTCCTGCGCAAGGGCGCTTCGCAGTCCGAGCTGGTCTGGGTCGGCCGCGGCATGGTCCTGCTGGTCGCGCTGGTCGCCATCGCTCTGGCCGCCAACCCGGAAAACCGCGTACTTGGCCTGGTGTCCTACGCCTGGGCCGGCTTCGGTGCCGCCTTCGGTCCGGTGGTGATCCTCTCGCTGCTGTGGAAAGGCATGACGCGCAATGGCGCGCTGGCCGGCATGCTGGTCGGTGCCACCACCGTGATCGTGTGGAAGAACTGGATTGGCATGGGGCTGTACGAGATCATCCCGGGCTTCATCCTCGCCACCCTGGCGATCGTGATCTTCAGCCGCATCGGTCAGGCCCCGAGCCAGTCGATGCTCAGCCGCTTCGATGAGGCCGAGAAGGAATACAAGTCGGCGTAAGTGCGCTGGCTGTAGCCGAAGGCGATGACTGGCAGACAGTCATCGCCTTTTTCTTTGCGCTGGCGTTAAGGTAGGCGCCTGCCATTTCGCAACGGATGTCCGCATGACCAGCAACGATCCTCTCCACGGCCTGACCCTGCAGGCGATTCTCGGCGCATTGGTGGAACGCCTGGGCTGGGATGGCCTGGCGCGGCAGATCGATGTGCGCTGTTTCAAGCATGAGCCCAGCATCAAGTCGAGCCTGGCCTTCCTGCGCAAGACGCCCTGGGCCCGTGCCAAGGTCGAGCAGCTCTACCTCCAGCAGTTCAAGTCCTGAGTCCGCTCAGTTGGGCGACAGGCCAAGCGTCTGCAGCGCCTGACGGTAGTTCGCACCGGCCATGCGCAGGCCGTTGTTGTGGTTGGCGCCGTCGATCAGCAGCAGTTGCTTGGGTTCACTGGCCGCGGCGAACAGCTCCTCGCTGAAGCGCGACGGCACGTAGCGATCATCACGACCGTGGGCGATCAGCACCGGCACACCGACTGCGCCAATCTTGCCGAGCGAGTCGAAATCCTGCGATAGCAGCCAGCGCACGGGCAGCGAGGTATGGGTGACTGCAGCGGCAATGTCGCCCAGGTTGGTGAAGCTGGATTCGACGATCAGCCCGCCGGCTTGTGCGCTGCTGTGTTCACTGGCCAGTTCATGGGCCAGGTTGACGGCTACGGCGCCACCGAGGGAGTGGCCGTAGATGAAGCGCTTGCCCGGCTCGGGTTGCAGGCGAGCCAGGTGCTGCCAGGCGATGGCGGCGTCCTGGTAGACGCTACGCTCGGAGGGCAGCGCGCCACGACTCTGACCGAAACCGCGGTAGTCCACGGCCAGCACCGAGAATCCCATGGCATGCAGCTGCTCGATGCGAAACAGCTGGCCTGTCAGGTTCCAGCGAGAGCCGTGCAGATAGAGCAGGGCTGGCGCGTCCTGCCGGCTGGCGGGCCACCACCAGGCATGCAGGCTTTCCTCGGCCGTCAGCTCGGGGGATTGCAGTTGCACGTCCTCGAGCCCGGCCGGCAGGCCATTGAACCAGCGGGCGGTGCCCGGCTCGATACGGAACACCAGTTCGCGCTCGGTCTGCTCCAGTTTGGCGCAGCCTATCGGCAGCAATGCCAGCAGGCACGCGAGGATGATCAGGCTCAGGCGACGACGGCGCAGCAGGGCCAGCCAGGACAGGGGCATGGGCGACACTCACGAAAGAAAAACGGTGGTGCTGCCATGGACTGCACAGGCGCTGCCGGGTTTCCTGCGCCTGCCCCCGCGCTGGTTACCAGGTGTTACCGCCAACTGATCTGAGGGGCGCTCAGGGGCGCCTGGCATCCGGTCGCGCTGCCTGGTTCCAGATAGGGCGCGAGTATCGGCGCCATGCCCTTGAGCACCTGCACCGGCAGCGCCGAGGTGAAGGTGAAGCGCTCGGCTTCGCGCCCCGGCACGAAGGCGGTGAGCGTGCCGTAATGGCGCGGGCCGAGGAAGAACACGAAGGTGGCCGTGCGGTTCATCGCCCGTGAGCTGATCACCCGGCCGCCGGCGCCAACGCTCTCGACACGGTTGTCGCCGGTGCCGGTCTTGCCGCCGAGCGTCAGGCTGTGGCCGTCCTGCAACTGGAAGCTGCCCTGCAGCCGGCGTGCGGTGCCTCCCTCCACCACCTGGGACAGGGCGTCGCGCAACGCGGCGGCGACTTCGGAGGCCATCACCCGCCTGCCGCCCCGGGTATCGCGTTCGACGCGGGTCTCGTAGGGCGTGTCGGCGGCGAAGTGCAGCGCATCGATGCGCAGGACGGGCTGGCGAATGCCGTCGTTGAGGATGATGCCCATCAACTCCGCCAGCGCTGCCGGCCGATCCCCGGAGCTGCCCAGCGCGGTGGCCAGCGACGGCACCAGATGCTGGAAGGGGTAGCCCAGGTTCTGCCAGCGGCGATGGATGTCGGAGAAGGCTTCGACTTCCAGCATGATGCGGATGCGACTGTCGCGCGCGCTCTTGTGGCGGCTGCGCAGCAGCCAGCCGTAGACCTCCTGGCGCTCGTCGACGCTGGCAGCGACGGCGTCGTTGAAACTGGCCTGCGGGTGGTCGATCAGGTAGCCCAGCAGCCACAGCTCCAGCGGGTGCACACGGGCGATGTAGCCCTGGTCGGGGAGGCTGTAGGCGCCAGGCCCGTAGTCCTGGTAGAGGCGCGTGATGCGCTGCTCGCTGAGCCGTTCCTGCGGCAGCTGGGCGCGCAGGAACGCGGCGAAGCTGGCCTCGTCGGCGTGCGGCAGCAGATAGCGGTGCACGGCGGCGAGGCGCACCGAGGTCTGGCGCAGGCCGCTGATGAAGGTCTCCAGGCGCTGTTGCTCGGGCTGGCCCTGGTACTTGCGCCAGAAGCGCAGGAGAAAGGTGCGTCCTTCGCGGTCGGCGAAGCGCTGCAGGTATTTCAGGCGGCGCGGGTCCTTGTCGTCCTTGAGCAACTCGGCGCTGTTCTGGTAGGTGCTGTAGCGCACCAGATCACGCATCAGGCGCACGAAGGGCAGGTTGATCGACTCGCGCAGGGCCTCGCGCAGGGTCGGGTTGCGGCCATTGTCCTCGCGGCGGAAGTTGCCGAAGCTGTGCAGGCCGCCTCCGGTGAAGAAGCGTTCGTTGGGATTGGCCGAGTAGCGCCGCTCCAGCGCCGCCTGCAGCATGCCGGCCAGATCCGCCTGCGGGTTGGCCTGCAGGTAGTCGACCGCCCAGCGGCTCAGGTGATCCTGGCGGGCGATGTCCACCTCACGCAACTCGGCCGGGGTCTTGCCTGCGTGCTGCCGATGCAGTTCGGCGATGATCTCCAGGTAGGTGGCCAGCACGCGCAGCTTGGCGGTCGAGCCCAGTTCGAGCTTGCTGCCCTCGTTGATATCGAACGGCTGGTCGGTACTGTCGGTCTGCACCCGCACCCGACTGCCAGTTGCGGTGCGCTCGAACAGGGTGAAGCTGTAGCGCACCTCTGCAGTCTTCTCCGGGGACAGCAGGCGCTCGCCGAACAGGCCGATCTGCCCGGCGAACTGCGGTTCGGCCAGCTGCTGCAGGTAGTGGCTGACCTGATGCTGCAGGTCGTACTGCAGGGTGCTGCTGGCGGCGAGGTCGAGGCGGTCGAGGTCGTAGAACGGCATGCCCAGCAGGTTGGAGAGGCGCGAGCGGGCGACGCTGATGCCTTTGTCGTTCTCCTGCACGCGCAGGTTGGGCTCTAGTTGCCAGTCCCGATAGACCAGGCGCTGGCCCAGGGCGGCGTCCAGCAGGTCATGGTCGATCAGCCCGCCACTGGCCAGCAGGCGGATGTGGCTCTCGGTCAGGTCCTCCAGGTCGTGCCGGCCCTGGGCCAGGTAATAGGACGGGCGGCGCTGGGCGATCATCAGCGACAACACCTGGCGCAGCGCCAGGCCACGTTCGGCGAGGCTGGCCTCGGTCGAGCGGGCGGGATCGAGCAGGGCATTGATGCGTTCGAAGTCCGCGCCGTACCAGATGCGCAAGCCGTCCGCCAGGCCGTGCACCTCGCCATGGCCTGGCGCGGCGGAGAGCGGCACGCTGTTGAGGTAGTCGCGCACGATGCGCTGGCGCGTCTCCAGCGTCTGCGGGCCCTGCTGGTAGGCGCGCACGCTGGCGGAAATCATCTGCCGCAGTTTTTCCCCGGCGGACAGGGTCAGCCCGTCCGGGGAGTGACGGTACTTCTCCAGCTGGGTTGCCAGCGTACTGCCGCCGGCCGACTGGTCCTGAAGGTCGAGCACCTTGCCCACCTGGGACAGTGCGGCAATGGCGAAGCGTGGCCAGTCCACCGCCGGGTTGGCCAGCGGTTGCGCGTGGTCGAGCAGGTGACGGTTCTCGATGAACAGCAGGCTGTTCACCACCAGGGGCGGAATGCTGGCGAAATCGGCATAGCCCTGGCGCGGATAGAGAAATGTGTAGAAGGGGCTGCCACGGCAGTCACTGATGCTCAGGCCACTCTGGCTCTTCTCGGCGAACGGCGGGAAGAGGCCGCGGCGGGTGTAGGCCAGCAGTGCGTCGGAGAAACGCGACTGCTCGCTGATCAGGTAGTCGCGCTGCTGCAGGCGCTCCAGCATCAGCGGCAGGTAGGCATAGCCCTGGCGCTTGTCGAACGGCCCATCGGACGGGTAGACGATGCGTTCGCTGGGGCCGGGTTCGACCTGGTAGCCGAGGCTGGCCGCATAGCGGCTCAGCTCGCGTGACTGGAAGTGCGCGCTGCGCGACTCGTATACCAGCAGCGCCGTGCCGAGCAGCACCAGCAAGGTCAGCAGGAGATAGAGGTAGGTGCGCCAGCGACGCTTGCTGGTCGGCGCACCAGGCGAGTCCTGCAGGTCGGGCGAGCGGACCAGGACACCGTGCTGCGGGTTGGATTGCCATGACGCGCCCATATACCACCGGCCCGGCCTGTCGGCCTCATGTGAACTGCACCAGTGCTCGCGTGCCGGCAGCACTGCGTTCGTCGCCACTCATGCACTACAGCTTAGTCGATGGCGCCTGCGGTATTGCTCCGCCAACAGGGCTGCTAGACTCGCTGCAACGCAAGATGTAGGGGGCCCCGCATGCAGCGCGACCATCGAGAACAGCTTCAGCAGAGCTGGCAGGCCAACGCCGATGCCTGGGCTGCCGCTGTGCGCGAGCAGCGCATCGAGAGCCGTCGCCTGGTCACCGATGCCGCCATCATCCAGGCGGTGCTGGCGCTGCAGCCCAGGCGTGTGCTGGACATCGGTTGCGGCGAGGGTTGGCTGTGCCGGGGGCTGGCCGAACATGGCATCGAGCCGGTCGGCGTGGATGCTTCGGCACCCCTGATCGAAGCCGCTCGTGCCGCCTGCGACGGGCGCAGCCAGTACCGTGTCTGTGGCTATGCCGAGCTGGATCAGCATGCCGAGCAGCTCGGGCGTTTCGAGGTGCTGGTGTGCAATTTCGCCTTGCTGGAGGAGCCCCTGCAGCCGGTGTTGCAGAGCCTGCATGCCCTGCTCGCACCTGGCGGCAGCCTGCTGATTCAGACCTTGCACCCCTGGCGCGCCAGCCATGGCGAACCCTACCAGGATGGTTGGCGGGTGGAGGACTTCGCCGGTTTTGGCGAGGGCTTCCAGGCGCCCATGCCCTGGTTCTTCCGCACCTTGCAATCCTGGCTGACGCTGTTCGGCGAGACCGGCTGGCGCCTGGAATGGCTGCAGGAGCCGTTGCACCCCGAAAGCGTCCAGCCGGTTTCCCTGCTGCTTCTGCTCAAGCCACTCTGAACCGGCCACGTTCGTCGGCCATGGCGCGGCAGTGAGCCGCGCTCAATCACTCGAGGATCTGTCGATGCGCAAGATTGAACTGGCTGGTAGCCAGGTACCGGTGATCGGGCAGGGCACCTGGCGCATGGGGGAAGACCGGCAGCAGCGTGCGCGCGAGGTCGCGTCGCTGCGTGAGGGACTGGATCTGGGCATGACGCTGATCGACAGCGCCGAGATGTATGGCGAGGGTGGTGCCGAGCAGGTAGTGGGAGAAGCCATTGCCGGGCGTCGTGACGAGGTGTTCCTGGTCAGCAAGGTGTACCCGCACAATGCCAGCCTGGACGGTGTGCAGGCGGCCTGCGAGCGCAGCCTCAAGCGCCTTGGCTGCGAACGTATCGACCTGTATCTGCTGCACTGGCGTGGGCGTTATCCGCTGGCGGAAACCGTGGCAGGCTTCGAGCGCTTGCGCGAACAGGGCAAGATCGGCGCCTGGGGTGTTTCCAACTTCGACCTGGACGATCTGCTGGAGCTGGATCAGCCGGGCTGCAGCACCAATCAGGTGCTGTACAACCTCGAGGCACGCGGCATCGAATATGACCTGCTGCCCTGGCAGCAGCGTGCCGCGATGCCGTTGATGGCCTACTGCCCGCTCAGCCAGGCGGGGGCGTTGCTGCAGGCGCCTGCGTTGTGCGCGGTCGCCAAGCGGCATGGGGTGACGCCGGCCCAGGTGGCGCTGGCCTGGACACTCAGGCAGGACGGGGTGATCGCCATTCCCAAGGCGGTTGGCAGCGCGCACCTGCGCGACAATGCGGCGGCGGCTGCCATTGTCCTCGATACGCACGACCTGGATTCGCTGGATGCGGCCTTCGCGCCGCCGCAGCGCAAGCGTCCGCTGGAGATGGTCTAGCGCCCCGGAGCGGGGCAAACCGGTGGTCAGTTGGCCGGGTCGGCGGCCAGACGCCCGGCATCCTTGAGCAGAGCCTTGAGGAAGGCATCCTGCAGCTCGGGGTCGTTGCGGGTCAGCTCGATCAGGCTCTGCTCCAGCTCGCTGGCTTCTTCCTCCAGGCCCAGATCGGAAAGGCGTTTGACCCGGTGCACCCACTGGGCGACATCATCGCCTTCGAGGTCGTCGAAGATCAGGTCGTGCGCCTCGCGCAGCTTGCCGCGCAGGGTGTGGCTGACCATCAGGGTCGTTTCGGCGCGGGCCAGGTCGTCGCCCAGCCGTTCCTCGACGCTCAGCTGCAACAGGTTCAGTCGCGTGATGTCCTGCTCGGTGAACGGGCTGTCCAGCAGGTTGAGACGCAGCACGCCGGTGCTGTCGGTAAGCAGCTCGAAGCGTTGCTCCCCGGCCTGGACCTGTACCGCTCTCTCGGCCCAGGGCAGGTTGGTGTACTCCATGCGCCGATCGCGCTGCAGCTCCTCGATGCTCGCCAGGTTCTGCTCGGCACGGCCGTTGGATTCCACGTTCATGAACGGATTCAGGCCCGCCATGCCGTAGCTGATCCAGTCGCGGGTCGCGGTTTCCGGCAGGCTGCCGAGGAGCACCACGTTGAGCACGTTGGCGCCGACGCCGGCCACGACCGCGACGGCCCCCACCGGCACCTCGTAAAGCTCGCGCCAGGGCTGATAGGGCGTATAGCGGTCGTAACGGCGCGTGACCTCGAATGCGGTGACTTCGTAGCTCTTCTGGTCATGCACGCGGATACGCCGTTGCGGCAGCTCCAGCACCTTGGGCTCGCCCGTATCGATCTGCAACTGGTGATCCAGCAGTTTGCGCTCGATACGCTCCTCATGCTCGCTGCGCTGGGGGAGCTGGTTGGCGCAGCCGCTGAGAAAGAGGGCGCCGCACAGTGCGGCGCCAGTCAGGCGAAGGTTGTTGCTCGTGTGCATGATGTCTCGGTGCTACGTGATCAGCGGCTGATACGGGCTTGCAGGAAGGACAGGATTTCCGCCAGCGGTACGGCTTGCGGCTCGGTTTCGGCGCGGCTCTTGTACTCGAGGTTGCCCTCTGCCAGGCCGCGATCGCTGACCACCACGCGATGCGGGATGCCGATCAGCTCCATGTCGGCGAACTTGATGCCGGGGCTGGTCTTCTTGTCGCGATCGTCGAGCAGCACCTCGAAGCCCGCTGCGGTCAGTTGCGCATACAGCTTGTCGGTGGCTTCGCGCACCTGCTCGGTTTCGTAGCGCAGCGGTACCAGGGCGATGTGGAAGGGCGCCAGGGCGTCATTCCAGCGGATGCCGCGCTCGTCGAAGTTCTGCTCGATGGCGGCGGCCACGACGCGCGATACGCCAATGCCGTAGCAGCCCATGCTCAGGGTCACCGGCTTGCCGTTCTCGCCGAGTACCTGGCAGTTCATCGCTTCGCTGTACTTGGTGCCCAGCTGGAAGATGTGCCCGACCTCGATGCCGCGCTTGATCTCCAGGGTGCCCTGGCCGTCCGGGCTGGGGTCGCCCGCGAGGACGTTGCGCAGGTCGGCGACGGCGGGCAGGGGCAGGTCACGCTCCCAGTTGACGCCGAAGTAGTGCTTGTCCTCGATATTGGCGCCCGAGGCGAAGTCGCTCATCAGGGCGACACTGCGGTCGATCACGCAGGGAATCGGCAGGTTGACCGGGCCCAGCGAGCCGGGGCCGGCGCCGATGGCGGCACGAATCTCGGCCTCGCTGGCCATCTGCAGGGGGCTGGCAACGAGTTCCAGGTTGGCGGCCTTGATCTCGTTCAGCTCGTGGTCACCACGTACCACCAGCGCGATCAGCTTGCCTTCCTCGGCGGCGTGCACCACCAGGGTCTTGATGGTCTTTTCGATGGCCAGGCCGAAACCGTTGACCAGCGCCTCGATGGTCTTGGTGTCCGGGGTATCGACCAGGCGCATTTCCTCGGTCGCGGCGCCGCGCGCGCTTTCACGCGGCACGGCCTCGGCCTTCTCGATGTTGGCGGCATAGTCGGAGACGGTGCTGAACGCGATGTCGTCCTCACCGGATTCGGCCAGCACGTGGAACTCGTGCGAGCCGGTGCCGCCAATGGAGCCGGTGTCGGCCTGCACCGGACGGTAGTCCAGGCCCAGGCGGCTGAACACGTTGCAGTACGCCTGGTGCATGCGGTCGTAGGTTTCCTGCAGCGACGCCTGGTCGGCATGGAAGGAGTAGGCGTCCTTCATGATGAACTCGCGGCCGCGCATCAGGCCGAAGCGCGGACGAATCTCGTCACGGAACTTGGTCTGGATCTGGTAGAAGTTGATCGGCAGCTGCTTGTAGCTGTTCAGCTCGTTGCGCGCCAGATCGGTGATCACTTCCTCGTGGGTCGGGCCGACGCAGAACTCGCGGTCATGACGGTCATGAACCCGCAGCAGCTCCGGGCCGTACTGCACCCAGCGACCGGATTCCTGCCACAGTTCGGCGGGCTGGATGGCCGGCATCAGCACTTCCAGCGCGCCGGCGGCATTCATTTCCTCGCGCACCACGTTCTCAACCTTGCGCAGCACGCGCAGGCCCATCGGCAGCCAGGTGTACAGGCCGGAGGCCAGTTTGCGGATCATGCCGGCACGCAGCATCAGCTGGTGGCTGATCACCACGGCATCGGAGGGAGTTTCTTTCAGGGTCGAGAGCAGGAACTGACTGGTACGCATGTTTGGCTGTTCTGTCGGTTGCTAGGGCTTGGAATAGGCCGGCATTGTACGGTGCCTATACAGTGGCGTACAGGACGGTTGCAGGTACTGCGACCGGCATTGGGTGCGGCGCTGCGTTAATCCAGGAGGGCGATGCTGTGGGACTGACTGCGCGTGAGGTTCAGACATTGATTCGGGCCGGGTTGCCCATGGCCGAGGACATCGACCTGCGTATCGACCGGCTCGACGAGGCGGGGGTACTGGCACGGGTTCCCTTTCATGCCAAATTGGTGCGTCCGGGCGGTACCTTGTCGGGGCCGACCATCATGGCGCTGGGCGATGCGGCGATGTACGCCGTGGTATTGGGGCGTCTGGGGCGCGTGGAGATGGCGGTGACCTCCAATCTCAACATCAACTTCCTGGTCAAACCTCAGCCGGTGGACCTGCTGGCCGAGGCGAGCATCCTGCGCCTGAGCCGGCGCCAGGCCGTCTGTGAGGTTTCGCTGTATTCGGCGGGGAACGAGGCTGAGCTGGTGGCCCACGTGACCGGGACATATGCGTTGCCGATCTGACGCAGCATCCTGCCCATAAAAAGAAACCCGGCCTAGGCCGGGTTTCTTTGTTGTCGAATTACGCAGTCGTTACAGAACGCTCAGCGGGTATTCGACGATCAGGCGGAAGTCATTGATGTCGTTGTCCAGACGATTGTCTGCACGATAGAACGCATTACGGATGCGGAAGGACAGGTCCTTCGCAGCGCCTTCTTGGATGACATACTTGGCTTCGATGTCCAGCTCGCGCTCGGAAGCATCACTTTGGCCCGCGCCTACATCGATATTGCTACCAGCGATGTAGCGAGTCATGAAGCTCAGGCCCGGCACGCCATAGGTGGCCATATCGATATCGTAACGAACTTGCCAGGAGCGCTCGTCTTTGTAGTAGAAGTCAGAGTACTGAACCGAGTTGGCCAGCCAGATGGTGCCGCCACCGTCGATGCCGTAATTGTAGCCAGTGTCGCCAGAAGAGCGCTGGTGGGCAACTGTGAAGGTGTGGGCGCCCAGGGAATAGGCGGCTGCCAAGCTCCAAATCTTGTTGTCCAACTCACCGGCAAGAGCACGACCGTCGTCGTCACTCTTATAGAAGTTGAAGTCAAAGTTCAGGGCCTGCTCTTCTGCCAGTGGCAGATTGTAGTTCAGGTTGAGGTATTTCTTTTTCCAGAAGTCTTCAACGTCGGACGCGTGGATAGCGCCGCTGAAATTGTCGGTGAAGCTGTAGCTGGCGCCGACGATGTTGGCAGACTTAAGGCTTTCGCCGCTTTGGGTGAGGCTATCGCGTCCGGTGGCAACCTGGCTGTTCATGGCCGTGAAGCGACCTGCAGTCAGCTCCAGACCTTCGATTTCGTTGCTGGTCAGCAGGGTGCCGGTGGCAACTTCCGGCAGGATACGGCTGTCGTCGGTGGAGAACACCGGGCTGGCCACGAACTGGTTGCCGTACTTCAGGACAGTGTCAGAGATGCGGAACTTGATGGCGCCGCCAACCTCGGATTGGGTGTCATCACCACGGCCGTCGTCGGTGGTGGCGAACAGGCCGTTGCTGTGGCGGCCACGACCGCTGTCGAGCTTGATGCTGCTCAGCGAGTGAGCGTCGAAGCCGACGCCTACGGTGCCTTGGGTGAAGCCGGATTCGAACAGCAGGCGGATGCCCAGACCAGTTTCTTCGCGATAGCTCTGGTCGCTGCGGCCTACACCGCCGTTGCGGAAGTCACGGTTCATGTACAGGGCACGGTTGAAGATGTTGAAGCTGCTATCTTCGATCAAACCGTTCGACTCGGACTGGCTGGATGCCACTGCCATCTGGGAAGTGCCCGCGGCGACTGCCAGGGCGATTACGCTCCACTTCATCACTTGCATCGTGATTGCTCCTTTGGTTTAGAAGAGTTGCGCTGCCCACTATTTTATTGTATGGGCGGCTCTTTCTTTTTGTGTCGGCGGTAACTTATAGCACGCAGCCAATTATGGCGATAGTTGCAGTCTATTCATTGCGGGTTCGTTCAGAACGGTGTCGCATGGCGTAATGAAGGATGTCGCAAATCTGTAGATCTTCACTTGCGTTGCGTTAGGCCGACGCTCTCGCGGTTCTGGGTTGCCTGGTACCGCTGTTATTGATCGACTGCACGGCGTGCCGGGCATTGCTCTGACAGTTAGCAAAAGTCGTGCTCAAAACGCCAGGGATTCTGCAAAAACGTGATTTCCCGGTGCGAACCCCACGCGCGGCTGCGTGGGCGTTGCATTCTGTGGGCTTGCCTGTCGCCTGCGTGGGCGGTTGCGGCGTTTTCTCCCGGTGCGAAGGGTGCACTGTGGTGAGGCGTCGCGGTAACGCTTGAGGCGAGGTATTACGGGAGGAAACAAAATGGTGCACGCCGACGGTGCGGGTGCCTGTGACGTGCCTTGTACTGGTGCGACGGTGGCGGGTGAATTGTCGCGCGACCCTGCGTATGCTGCGCGCCATCGCGCCGGGTGTGGCTGGCGCTAAGCTTGATAAGGTCGGGTAAAGGAGGAAAACATCATGTTCACCCTGGATTCACGTCTTCAGCAGGACTGCCTGCTGGTCGGAGACTTTCCTCTCTGTCGCTTGCTGTTGATGAACGACGCCAGCTACCCCTGGTTCATTCTCGTGCCCCGGCGTGAAGAGGTCAGCGAGATCTTTCAGCTTGATGGCGCCGATCAGCGTCAGTTGTGGCAGGAGACTTCGTTGCTGGCCGAGACCCTCAAGGATACCTTCGCCGCCGACAAGATGAATGTGGCGACGCTGGGTAACGTGGTCAGTCAGCTGCACATGCACGTCATCGTGCGGCGGCGTGATGACGCAGCGTGGCCAGCACCCGTCTGGGGGCGACAGCCGGCCAGGCCTTACGAGGACGCGCAGATACGCCAGATCATCGACAAGTTGCGTCTGGTGTTGACCGAGGACTTCCAGTTTGCCGGAGGCCTGGTATGAGCCTGGAAGCCAGAATCATGGAGCTGGAAAGTCGTTTGGCCTTCCAGGACGACACCATCCAGGCGCTGAGCGACGAGCTGGTCGAGCAGAACAGGCGCATCGAGCGCATGCAGCTGCAATTGACAGCGCTGGCGCGTCGCCAGGAGGAGTTGAACGGCCAGGTCGGCATTGCCGAGGACGAAGCGCCGCCACCGCACTACTGATATGAAAAAGCCCGGTTTCCCGGGCTTTTTCTTGTCGTCTTCAGCGCCGTGAGGGTGCTGCGGCGATCACATCTTCTGCCTGCAGGCCTTTGTCGCGCTGCATCACCGAGAACTCCACGCGCTGGCCTTCGATCAGGACGCGGTGGCCTTCACCGCGAATGGCGCGAAAGTGCACGAAGATATCCTCACCCGAATCGCGGGAGATGAAGCCAAAGCCCTTGGAGGTGTTGAACCACTTCACCGTGCCGGTCTCGCGGTCTTCCTGGCTGGCGCTGTGCTGTGCGACGGCGCGTGGCTGGCTGTCACGCGGTTGCGGGTTCAGCTGGGCGGTCAGTTGGAAGGCTACCGCGATGCCGATGGTCAGCAGCGGCAGCCAGATCGCCGGCTGGCCGCCGATGTTGGGTAGCGGGGCGAGCAGGATCAGGCTCTGCACCACGGCCGCCAGGACCAGCAGTGCCGATGACAGGTTGGCCAGTTGCTGGCGCGGGGCAGGCGTGTTCTGTTGCGCTGCGGCAAGCAGGTTGAGCAGGCCGATCAGGGTCAAATAGATGGCATCGGGTGTGGCGAGGAACGCACTGGAAAAGCCGGGGACGGCAGACAGCAGCAGGGCGGCAAACCCTGTCACGAAATGGGCAATCTTCAACATGTTGGACGAACTCACTGATTGAATGATGACTCAAGGTATTGCGGAGGGAGCGCACGCTGTGGATGGCCAGTCGAACGGTCATCCTGGGCGCCTGTGGAGCAAGGTCGGCGCCGCCGCAGGGTGATAATGCGGCGTGCCGTCCTATTTAACAGCAAAGGCGGGGGCTTCTCAAATCAAGCGCTTAGCATTGTTTCGCCCTTGGCGGGGTGGACCTGGTTGCGGCCGCTGCGCTTGGCTTGATAGAGCGCATCGTCCGCTCGGGTCAGCAGCGACTCGAAGTCGTCTTCCTCCTCGGCCATCGCGCAGCCGAACGACGCGGTGATGCTGTCCAGGACCTGGTCGGTGCGCCTGACCTTGATGCGCAGCGACTGGATCTTGTTGCGCAGCTGTTCGGCGAACTCGATCACTTCGCTGAAACCCTTGCAGTCGCGCAGTACCACGCAGAACTCCTCGCCACCGTAGCGCGCCGCAAAGGCGCCGGGAGGCAGCAGGTCGCGCAGGAGTTGGCCGACATGCTGCAACACCCGGTCGCCGAGCGGGTGGCCGTACTGGTCGTTGAACTGCTTGAAGTGATCGATATCCAGGATCACCAGCGCCAGGCCCTGCTGGGACTCCGCGAGGGCGCGCTCCAGCAGGCGGGTGAAGGCGTGGCGGTTGAAGACGCGTGTCAGGCTGTCCAGTGTCGCGGCCATGTGCGCGCGCTCCAGCTGGCCACGCAGATGGGTGATCTCCTGTTGCGCGGCGCGCAGGCGATAGAGGAATTTCTCCTGCTGATCCTGCATCAGCTGGGTGCTTTCCTGCAGGTCGTTGAGGACGCTGGGCAGGTCGTCGATGATCGGTTCCTGCAGGGCGCTGAGGCCCTGGCTCAGGCTCTGCTGGTAGTGCTGGCTGCCGATGACGCTGTGCGAGACATCGTCTTCGATGTCATCGACCAGTTCGATCACCTGCTGCTGGCCGGCACGTGCCTCTTCCAGCTCGCCGCGGATGATGTAGTCGCGGAACAGCCGGCTTGCGGTCTCCGTCGGGAAGACATCGAAGTCTTCCACCGCCTTGTCCATGCGCCGATTGAGTTCCGGTTCGCTGCCCCGGCTGTAGGTGTACCACAGCGCATAGTGCACCGGGTTCGGCGGTATGTCGTGGCGCATCATCAGGGGTACGGCCTGCTTCAGCAGCGAAGCCGCCTTGCGGGTTTCCTCCGGATACAGCTCGATGATGCTTGGCGGTCTGCTTGGTTGACTCATGGGGCGCGGGAACTCATTGGCGATTGGCCAGAGCATAGATCAGAGCGAGGCGGCGTGCCTAATGAAAAGGCCCGGATTACCGGGCCTCAGGAGTGTCAGGCAGCCAGCAGGCTGCGCAGCATCCAGGCGGTTTTCTCGTGCACCTGCATGCGCTGGGTCAGCAGGTCGGCGGTGGGTTCGTCGCTGACCTTGTCCAGCAGCGGGAAGATGTTGCGTGCGGTGCGTACGACTGCTTCCTGGCCCTGTACCAGCAGCTTGATCATCTCTTGCGCGCTGGGAACGCCTTCCTCTTCCTTGATCGAGGAGAGGCGGGCGTAGGCGGCATAGGTGCCAGGGGCCGGGAAGCCCAGTGCGCGAATACGCTCGGCGATCGCATCCACTGCCAGGGCCAGTTCGGTGTACTGCCCCTCGAACATCAGGTGCAGGGTGTTGAACATCGGGCCTGTGACGTTCCAGTGAAAGTTGTGGGTCTTCAGGTACAGGGTGTAGGTGTCGGCCAGCAGGCGCGAGAGGCCTTCGGCGATGGCGGCGCGATCCTGTTCAGCGATTCCGATGTTGATTTCCATGATCTTTCTCCTTATCAGGTGGGCCTGGGGAAGTCTGTTCCGCAATGTTGGGACGAGCCTAACATGCAGGATCCGAGAATAATCTTGGCTTCTGTCAATGAAAGCGATGTTTAGAAGCTATCGAGCGCGCACAGTTCATTTCTTATGACCAAATGGCCTGGTTCTGCGCCTGATGCTGTTCATTTTTGGCTCCCCTCGCCCATTCATGGGAGAGGAGCTGGGGGAGAGGGCTGAAACTGCCGCAAAACGGCCGGTTTCCCCCTCTCCCCAAAGGCGCGAGGGGGCTGATCGCGTCCGACCACTTCCCATGTGAACAGCGCTATGGCCCTGCCCCGGCGATCAGGGGTGCGCCAGGCCGGGGCGCTGTTGCAGCGTGCGATTGAACACCTCCACCCAGTGACGGCTGAACTGCTGGCCGGCGAGGTTGTTGATCTCGAGAATGGCGCGCAGTAGCGGACGCTTGCTCAGGGTCTGGTGCGCGCGTTCGTGGGTGCGTGCATCGAAGGTGTCGACGATATGCAGGATCAGTGCGCCTGGGGTGATCTCCATTTCCCGCAGCCCCTTGGGGTAGCCGCTGCCGTCCGCATGTTCCTGGTGCTGCAGAACGATCTCCATGGCCGCAGCCCAGTCGGGCATGCGCTTGAGCAGTTCGCTGGCCAGGCGCGGGTGGCCTTGCATCAGGCGCCGCTCCTCGCGGCTGAAGTGGCTTTGCTTGTGCAGCAGATCCAAGGGCAGGAAGGCCATGCCGAGGTCATGCAGGCACACGGCGGCTGCCAGTTGCTCGGGACGTTCCGCGTTGGCGCCGGCCGCGTTCATGCTGAGTGCCAGTTCGAGCAGGCGCAGGTTGCGTCCCTGCCAGTAGCTGGAACGTTGCTCGGCGGCCTCGGTGAGGGCGCAGAAGAACTGCAGGTCGGGGTGGATGGCGATGCCGTGGCGAACCAGCAGCGCTTCGGTCTGGCTGGGTTCGGCTGCCTCGGGCGCTTGCAGGCGGGTGCTCGGGTCCATGTGCAGCAACAGCTCGCGGCGCACCTCGGTCTGTTGCCCGGCGGGCGCCATGGCCAGGGCGTGCAGGGCCTGACACAGCGTATCGAGCTGGGCCGCGCTCAGGGGCGCGTCCGCTCCGCCGAGTGCCTGGTCCACCAGGGCGCGCAGGTGATCGAGGCAGAGCAGGAGGATGTCGCCCAGCAGGCTGTCGAAGCTCAGGCGCCCCGAACGCAGGGCGTCGAGCACGTCTTCCATCGCCTGCGGCAATGGCATCAGCTGGTTGAGGTCGACGTAACCGAGATTGCCCTTGAGCGTATGTATCAGGCGAAACAGCTCGCGCAGACGCTCCGTGCTCCTCGGTGCCTGCTCCAGCTCGATCAGCAGCTGCTCGCAACGCGGGAACTGCTCCGCCGCGTCGAGCCGGAAGTCTTCCAGCAGGTCGCTGGACAAATCGGTGTAGTGGGGCGTGGCCATGGCGATTCTCCACGGTGGCGGCCCCGTTCATTATAGAAGGCTCTTGCCGGGCGGCTGCGTCTCGGCGATTTACGCTATATAATCCCGCTCTTTATCGAAGCGCGGCGTGGACGTTCGCCGCGATGTGGCTCCTGCCCAAGGCGTTGGGGGCTGCCTGACCTATCCCAGACCTTAGAGAAGCGAAACACGATCATGATGCGCAGCCACTATTGCGGCCAGTTGAACGAGAGCCTGGATGGCCAGGAAATCACCCTTTGCGGCTGGGTACACCGTCGTCGCGACCATGGCGGGGTGATCTTCCTCGATATCCGTGACCGTGAAGGCCTGGCCCAGGTGGTGTTCGATCCGGATCGTGCCGAGACCTTCGCCAAGGCCGACCGCGTGCGCAGCGAATACGTGGTGAAGATCACCGGCAAGGTGCGTCTGCGTCCGGAAGGCGCGCGCAACGCCAACATGGCCAGTGGCGCCATCGAGGTGCTGGGTTACGAGCTGGAGGTCCTCAACGAAGCGGAAACCCCGCCGTTCCCGCTCAACGAGTACACCGACGTGGGCGAGGAAACCCGCCTGCGCTACCGCTTCATCGACCTGCGTCGTCCGGAAATGGCCGAGAAGCTCAAGCTGCGTTCGCGCATCACCTCGAGCATCCGTCGTTACCTCGATGACAACGGCTTCCTCGACGTGGAAACGCCGATCCTGACCCGCGCCACGCCGGAAGGCGCTCGCGACTACCTGGTGCCGAGCCGCACCCACGCCGGCAGCTTCTTCGCCCTGCCGCAGTCGCCGCAGCTGTTCAAGCAGCTGCTGATGGTCGCTGGCTTCGACCGTTACTACCAGATCGCCAAGTGCTTCCGCGACGAAGACCTGCGTGCCGACCGTCAGCCGGAATTCACCCAGATCGACATCGAGACCAGCTTCCTCGATGAAAAAGACATCATGGACATCACCGAGACCATGGTGCGCAACCTGTTCAAGGAAGTGCTGAACGTCGAGTTCGACACGCTGCCGCACATGACCCTGGCCGAGGCCATGCGTCGCTTCGGCTCGGACAAGCCGGACCTGCGCATCCCGATGGAGCTGGTGGATGTCGAGGACCAGCTCAAGGACGTCGAATTCAAGGTCTTCGCCGGCCCGGCCAACGATCCGAAGTGCCGCGTCACCGCGCTGCGCGTACCGGGCGGGGCGAGCATGCCGCGCAAGCAGATCGACGACTACACCAAGTTCGTCGGCATCTACGGCGCCAAGGGCCTGGCCTACATCAAGGTCAACGAGCGTGCCGCGGGTGTCGAAGGTCTGCAGTCGCCGATCGTCAAGAACATCCCGCTGGACAACATCAACGTGATCCTCGATCGCGTCGGTGCCGTCGACGGCGATATCGTGTTCTTCGGCGCCGACAAGGCCAAGATCGTCTCCGAGGCACTGGGCGCGCTGCGCATCAAGCTGGGGCACGACCTGAACCTGCTGACCTGCGAGTGGGCGCCGCTGTGGGTCGTCGACTTCCCGATGTTCGAGGAAAACGACGATGGCAGCCTGACCGCCATGCACCACCCGTTCACCTCGCCCAAGTGCAGCCCGGAAGAGCTCAAGGCCAACCCGGGCGCCGCGCTGTCGCGCGCCTATGACATGGTGCTCAACGGTACCGAGCTGGGTGGCGGTTCGATCCGTATCCACGACAAGAAGATGCAGCAGGCCGTCTTCGAGGTGCTGGGCATCAGCGAAGCGGAGCAGGAAGAGAAGTTCGGCTTCCTCCTCGATGCGCTGAAGTTCGGCGCGCCGCCCCACGGTGGCCTGGCCTTCGGCCTGGATCGCCTGGTGATGCTGATGACCGGTGCACAGTCGATCCGCGAAGTGATCGCCTTCCCGAAAACCCAGAGCGCGGCCTGCGTCATGACCCAGGCGCCGGGGCTGGTGGACGCCAAGTCGCTGCGCGAGCTACACATCCGCCTGCGCGAGCAACCCAAAGCCGAGTGATAACCTGCTGCGCTTGGTCATGCTGCGTTGGAAAGAGGTTCGAAATGCTCATTTGCTTCAGCAAACTGCGCTTTCTCACCTCTTCCCGCCTTGCCTGACCTGCGCTCGCGACGGCTCTCATCTCGGCTTGTGCCGGTTGTAGTTTGTTTTGAAAAAGATGGAGTGAGTTATGGCTGGTCATTCCAAATGGGCCAACATCAAGCACCGCAAGGGGCGTCAGGACGCCAAGCGCGGCAAGATCTTCACCAAGCTGATTCGCGAGCTGACCGTGGCCGCCAAGCACGGTGGCCCGATTCCTGCCGATAACCCGCGTCTGCGCCTGGCCGTGGACAAGGCGCTGACCAACAACATGTCGCGTGATGTCATCGACCGTGCCATCGCCCGTGGTGCCGGCAACAACGAAGCCGACAACGTCGTCGAGTTCAGCTACGAGGGCTACGCGCCCAGTGGCGTGGCGATCATCGTCGAGGTGATGACCGACAACCGCAACCGGACCGCCGCTGAAGTCCGTCATGCCTTCAGCAAGTGCGGTGGCAACCTCGGCACCGACGGGTCCGTGGCCTACATGTTCGAGCGCAAGGGCCAGATCAGCTTCGCTGCGGGTGTGGACGAGGATGAACTGATGGAAGCCGCGCTCGAGGCCGGCGCCGATGACGTGGAAATGGGCGAGGAGGGCGCCGCGCTGGTGTCGACCAGCTTCAGCGAGTTCCATGCCGTGATCGAGGCGCTGGCGGCGGCGGGCTTCAAGGGTGAAGAGGCGGAAATCGCCATGATTCCCTCGATCAGCGCGCCGATCGATGACCTGGAGACCGCGCAGAAGGTCTTCAAGCTGATCGACATGCTCGAAGACCTGGACGACGTGCAGAACGTCTACCACAACGCCGAGGTCGCGGACGAGATCATGGAGCAGCTTGGCTGAGCTGCCCGTTCGTGCTGGTCAGAAAGCCGGAAGCGTGCACAGCGTTTCCGGCTTTTTTGTCGGGCCATCGGCTTTTCACGGGGCCGGCGGATGACGGCGCCGGGGTCGCGTCGTATACTCGCGAACTGGATAAATAGACAGTTGCTGACATGACCCTGATCCTTGGCATCGACCCCGGCTCGCGCATCACCGGCTATGGCGTGATACGCGACACCGGACGGGGATGCGAATACGTGGCTTCCGGCTGCATCCGTACCGGCAACGGGGCGCTGGCCGAGCGCCTGCAGATCGTCTTTCGTGGCGTCAGCGAGGTCATCGCCACCTACGGGCCCATGACCATGGGCATCGAGCAGGTGTTCATGGCGCGTAACGCCGACTCGGCGCTCAAACTCGGTCAGGCGCGCGGTGCGGCCATCGTCGCGGCCGCCGAAGCGGGGCTGGAGATCAGCGAGTACACCGCCACCCAGGTCAAGCAGGCCGTGGTCGGCAGCGGGGCTGCCGACAAGCAGCAGGTGCAGATGATGGTCATGCACCTGCTCAAACTGGTGCAGAAACCGCAGATCGACGCCTCCGATGCCCTGGGCATTGCCTTGTGCCATGCCCACCACCGGCAAAGTCTCATTCCCCATGGGCTGGCCAGCGCCAAGCGGCGCGGCGGTCGTCTTCGTTTATAACCTGTTAAGGAATCTCTGGTGATCGGACGTTTGCGCGGCACCCTGGCGGAGAAACAGCCGCCGCATTTGCTTCTGGATGTGAATGGCGTCGGTTACGAACTGGAAGTACCGATGACGACCCTTTATCGTCTGCCGGCGCAGGGTGAGACGGTGACCCTGCACACGCATCTGATGGTGCGTGAGGATGCGCATCTGCTCTACGGTTTCTATGAAAAGCGTGATCGCGAGCTGTTCCGCGAGTTGATTCGCCTCAATGGCGTCGGCCCCAAGCTGGCGCTGGCGCTGATGTCGGGGCTGGAGGTCGACGAGTTGGTGCGCTGTGTGCAAGCGCAGGACACGGCGGCGTTGACCAAGGTTCCCGGCGTTGGCAAGAAGACTGCCGAGCGCCTGCTGGTGGAGCTCAAGGATCGCTTCAAGGCCTGGGAGTCGATCCCTGCCATTGCGCCCCTGGTGGTGGAACCTCAACTGGCCCAGGCAGTCTCAAGCGCGGAGAACGATGCGGTCAGCGCGCTGATTTCCCTCGGTTACAAGCCGCAGGAAGCCAGTCGAGCGGTTGCCGCCGTCAAGGAGGATGGCATGAGCAGCGAAGATTTGATCCGACGCGCACTGCGCGGCATGGCGTAGGCTGGATGACGCCGTTTTCATCCACCGGTTTTCCGGTGGAAAACGCTGCACCGCAATTCAATGGACTCTTAGTGGAACACCTCGATGATCGAAGCCGATCGCCTGATCACCTCCAGCCCGCGCGAGCGTGAAGAGCAGCAGGACCGCGCCATTCGGCCGCTGCGCCTGGCCGACTACACCGGGCAGCCCGTCGTGCGCGAGCAGATGGCCTTGTTCATCCAGGCCGCGCGGGGGCGGGCGGAAGCGCTCGACCATACCCTGATCTTCGGTCCGCCCGGCCTGGGCAAGACCACCCTGGCCAACATCATCGCTCAGGAGATGGGCAGTTCGATCAAGAGCACCTCGGGCCCGGTGCTGGAGCGTCCGGGTGATCTGGCGGCGCTGCTGACCAACCTGGAAAGCGGCGATGTGCTGTTCATCGACGAGATTCACCGTCTTTCACCGGTGGTCGAGGAAGTGCTGTATCCGGCCATGGAGGATTTCCAGCTCGACATCATGATCGGCGAGGGCCCGGCCGCACGTTCGATCAAGCTGGATCTGCCACCGTTCACCCTGGTCGGCGCCACGACCCGTGCCGGCATGCTGACCAACCCGTTGCGTGACCGCTTCGGTATCGTCCAGCGCCTGGAGTTCTACGGCGTCGACGACCTGGCCACCATCGTCTCGCGCTCCGCCGGTATCCTGGGGCTGCCCATCGAAGCCAAGGGTGCCTACGAGATCGCCCGCCGCGCGCGGGGCACGCCTCGCATCGCCAACCGCCTGCTGCGCCGGGTGCGTGACTTCGCCGAAGTGCGCGGCTCCGGGCAGATCTCCCAGCTGATCGCCGACCAGGCGCTGAACCTGCTGGATGTCGACGAACGTGGCTTCGATCACTCCGACCGTCGCCTGCTGCTGGCGATGATCGAGAAGTTCGACGGCGGCCCGGTCGGGCTAGACAGCCTGGCGGCAGCCATCGGCGAGGAACGCCACACCATCGAGGATGTGCTCGAGCCCTATCTCATCCAGCAGGGCTACATGATGCGTACCCCGCGCGGGCGTGTGGTGACACGGCATGCCTACCAGCACTTCGGTCTCAACACTTCGTCACGCCAGGCCGAGCCGCCTGCCACCGACCTGTTCGCGGCGGACGACGAATGACGAAAAAATTGTTACCAGGCCGGATTGGCAAGCGAAAGGCCGAGGAATAGAGTATGCGCGCGCCAAACGGAGTGCAGCCGTTCAGCCACCGCTGTCGGGTCTATTACGAAGACACCGACGCCGGCGGTATCGTCTACTACGTCAACTACCTCAAATTCATGGAGCGGGCTCGCACCGAGCGCCTGCGTGAGCTGGGTTATGCCCAGTCGACGCTGGCCGGTGAGGGCCTGTTGTTCGTCGTGCATTCGGCCGAGGCGCGTTACCACGCCCCGGCCCGACTGGATGACGAGCTGCTGATCAGCGCCGATGTGATCGAATTGAACCGTGCCAGCCTGCGTTTTCGTCAACAGGTCAGGCGGGCTGCGGATGATGCGCTGCTCTGCGAAGGGCAGTTTCTGGTGGCCTGTGTGCGCGCCGACAACTTGAAACCCCGGGCCATCCCCGAAACCCTGCGACACGCGTTCGCCGGGACGCAGGCGCGGACTTAAATTGCAGCAGGAGAGTAAGCGTGGAAGCTAACGCCGTTGACCATATGTCGATGTGGAGTCTGATCAGCAATGCCAGCCTGGTGGTCCAGCTGGTGATGCTTACCCTGGTGGCCGCCTCGGTCATTTCCTGGGTCATGATCTTCCAGCGCAGCAGTGCCCTGCGTGCCGCCAAGCGTGCGCTGGACAACTTCGAGGATCGCTTCTGGTCCGGCATCGACCTGTCCAAGCTCTATCGCCAGGCGGGCAGCAATCCGGACCCGGACTCGGGCCTGGAGCAGATCTTCCGCGCCGGCTTCAAGGAGTTCTCGCGCCTGCGTCAGCAGCAGGGTGTCGACCCGGACGCCGTGATGGATGGCGTTTCGCGCGCCATGCGCGTGGCCATCTCGCGTGAGGAGGAGAAGCTGGAAACCGCGCTGCCGTTCCTCGCCACCGTCGGTTCCACCAGCCCCTACATCGGCCTGTTCGGTACCGTATGGGGCATCATGAACTCCTTCCGTGGCCTGGCCCAGGTGCAGCAGGCCACCCTGGCCACCGTCGCTCCGGGTATCGCCGAGGCACTGATCGCCACGGCCATCGGCCTGTTCGCCGCGATCCCTGCGGTCATCGCCTACAACCGTTTCTCGGCGCGCGGCGAGATGCTGATCGGCCGCTACTACACCTTCGCCGACGAGTTCCAGGCCATCCTGCACCGCAAAGTGCACACCTCGGAAGACTAAGGGCAGGTTTCAGCCATGGCGAGAATTCGCAACAGACGCAAACCGGTCGCCGAGATGAACGTGGTGCCCTACATCGACGTGATGTTGGTGCTGCTGGTCATCTTCATGGTGACTGCACCGATGCTCAACCAGGGTGTCAAGGTCGACCTGCCGAAGGTCAGCAGCGAAGTGCTGCCGCAGGACAACGACGCCCAGGTGCTGACCATCTCCATCAAGGCCGACAAGACCTACTACTGGAACATGGGTAGCGAAGTGGACGTCGACACCGAGCAGGAGCGCGCCTCCACGCTCGAGCAGATGACCCAGGCCGTCACGGCGATCATTGCCGAGAACCGTCGCCAGGGTAAGCAGGTGCAGGTCTTCGTGCGCGGTGACAAGGCGGTGGACTACGGCACCGTGATGGCGGCCATGGGCGGTCTGCAACAGGCCGACGTCGGTAACGTCGGATTGATTACCGAGGCCCCCTGATGCAGCAAACCGAGCGTTCGCAATCGGAAAGCTACTTCTGGCCCATCGTCTGGGCCGTGGGTCTGCACGTCCTGATGTTCGCCATGCTGTTCGTCAGCTTCGCCTTCAGCCCGGAGCTGCCGCCGGCGCGTCCGGTGGTGCAGGCTACGCTGTATCAGCTGAAGTCGCAGAGCCAGGCCACCACCCAGACCACGCAGAAGGTGGCGGGCGAGGCGCAGAAGACCTCGGCGCCGCAGTTCGAGACGGAGCGTCTGGAGCAGAAGAAAGCCGAGGAGCAGAAAGTCGCCGCAGCCAAGAAGGCTGAGGAACAAAAGCAGGCCGAGCAGGCCAAAGCTGAGGCGGCCAAGGCCGAAGCTGCGAAGAAGGCCGAGGCCGAGAAAGCCGCCGAGCAGAAGCGCCAGGCGGATATCGCCAAGAAACGCGCCGAGGAAGAAGCGAAGAAGAAGGCGGCTGAAGAGGCCAAGAAAAAAGCGGCAGAGGAGGCCAAGAAGAAGGCCGCTGCTGCCGAGGCAGCGAAGAAGAAGGCAGCCGAGGACGCGAAGAAGAAAGCGGCCGAGGATGCCAAGCGCAAGGCTGCCGAGGAGCAGAAGGCAGCGGCGCTGGCCGAGCTGCTTTCCGACAACGTGCAGAACCAGCAGGCGCTGGCCGAAACCCATGGTGACCAGGTCGCGGGCAACCTCGACGATCTGATCATCAAGCTGATTACCGAGAACTGGCAGCGTCCGATGTCGGCGCGTCGCGGTATGAGTGTCGAACTGCTGATCCAGATGCTGCCCGATGGCACCGTCACCAATGCCAGCGTATCGCGCTCCAGCGGCGATGCCGCCTTCGACAGTTCGGCGGTGGCCGCCGTGCGTAACGTTGGTCGTATTCCCGAGATGCAACAATTGGATCGCGCTACCTTCGATCGTCTGTACAGGCAGCGCCGCGTCATTTTCAAACCGGAGGATTGAGCTCTGTGAATACCCTGATTCGTATCGCCCTGCTGGGGCTGGTCATGCTGGCCGGCAGCGTCCAGGCAGCCGACCCGCTGGTGATCTCGCATGGCGCCGACCGCGCCACGCCGATCGCCGTCGTCCCGTTCGGTTGGCAGGGCGGCAACGTGCTGCCCCAGGACATGGCCGAGATCATCGGCAACGACCTGCGCAACTCCGGTTACTTCGAGCCGATTCCGCGGCAGAACATGATCAGCCTGCCGACCCAGGCCAGTGAAGTCATCTACCGCGACTGGAAGGCCCTCGGCGCGCAGTACGTGCTGGTCGGCAACATCGTGCCCAACGGTGGACGCCTGCAGGTGCAGTACGCGCTGTTCAACGTCAACACCGAACAACAGGTGGTGACCGGTAACGTCGGCGGTGGTACCGATCAACTGCGCGACATGGCGCACTACATCGCCGACCAGTCGTTCGAGAAGCTCACCGGCGTCAAGGGTGCGTTCTCGACCCGCCTGCTCTACGTCACTGCCGAGCGCATGGGCACCAACAACACCCGCTACACCCTGCAGCGCTCCGACTATGACGGTGCGCGCGCGGTGACCCTGCTGCAATCGCGTGAGCCGATCCTGTCGCCGTCCTTCGCCCCCGACGGTCGTCGTATCGCCTATGTGTCGTTCGAACAGCGTCGTCCGCGCATCTTCGTGCAGCACATCGATACCGGTCGCCGCGAGCAGATCACCAACTTCGAAGGCCTCAATGGTGCTCCGGCCTGGTCGCCGGACGGTGCGCGCCTGGCGTTCGTGCTGTCCAAGGATGGCAACCCGGAAATCTACGTGATGGACATGGGTAGCCGGCAGATTCGCCGCGTGACGAATCATTATGCCATCGATACCGAACCTTTCTGGGGCAAGGACGGTCAGACCCTGTACTTCACCTCGGATCGTGCGGGTAAGCCGCAGATCTATAAAACCAACATCAATTCCGGTGCGGTAGAACGAGTCACCTTCGTCGGTAACTACAACGCCAACCCGAAATTGTCGGCTGACGAGAAGACGCTGGTTATGATTCATCGCCAAGACGGTTTCACCGTGTTCAAGGTCGCCGCCCAGGACCTTGAAACCAACCGTCTGCGCATACTCTCCGACACAAGTTTGGATGAGTCGCCCACTGTTGCGCCAAATGGCGCCATGCTAATCTACGCCACCCGCCAGCAGGGCCGGGGAGTCTTGATGTTGGCGTCCACCAATGGACGCGTGAGGCTCCCTCTTCCTACCGCTCAAGGCGAAGTTCGAGAGCCTTCTTGGTCCCCTTACCTGAACTGATGCGGCGCTTCACCAATCTTGCTTAACACAACTGGGGTTCATTAGGAGTTACATGATGGAAATGCTGAAATTCGGTAAGTTCGCTGCGCTGTCCCTGGCTCTCGCCGTTGCTGTAGGTTGCTCCTCCAAAGGCGGTGACGCTGCTGGCGAAGGCGCAGTAGACCCGAACGCCGGCTACGGCGCCAACACCGGTGCTGTCGACGGCAGCCTGAGCGAAGAAGCGGCCCTGCGCGCTATCACCACCTTCTACTTCGAGTACGACAGCTCCGACCTGAAAGCCGAAGCCATGCGCGCTCTGGACGTACACGCCAAGGACCTGAAAGCCAACGGCAACCGCGTCGTTCTGGAAGGCCACGCTGACGAGCGCGGTACCCGCGAGTACAACATGGCTCTGGGCGAGCGTCGCGCCAAGGCCGTTCAGCGCTACCTGGTTCTGCAGGGCGTTTCCCCGGCTCAGCTGGAGCTGGTTTCCTACGGTGAAGAGCGTCCGGTTGCCACTGGCAACGACGAGCAATCCTGGGCTCAGAACCGTCGCGTAGAGCTGCGCAAGTAATTTGCCATGCTTAAGTGCCGCCGTACTCTGACCGTTCTGACGCTCGCCTTGCCACTCGTGGCAATGGCGGAAGTTCCCGTGCTGGAAAGCAGCTCCATGCAAGGCAGCAGCTATCCTCCGGCGGGTTATGGTACGGCCGGCGCCTCCGCCGGTACCGGGGCAGGTGCCCAGGTATCGGCGCAGGGCATGCTGTTCAATCAGCTGCAGCAGATGCAGCAGGAGATCGCCCAGCTGCGTGGCATGCTGGAAGAACAGCAGAATGAAATCCAGCGCCTCAAACGGGAAGGCCTGGAGCGTTACCAGGATCTGGATCAACGCCTTTCCTCCGGCGCCGCTGCCGGTGGTACTCCCGCACAGAATTCTGCCGATGGCGCGGTGAACGCCAACGACACCCCGACGCCGCCTGCCGCTCAGCAGCAGGGCAGCGCCGAGGCGGCCGATCCGGCCAAGGAAAAGCTCTACTACGACGCCGCCTTCGACCTGATCAAGGCCAAGGACTTCGACAAGGCGTCGCAGGCATTCACTGCGTTCCTCAATCGTTACCCCAACAGCCAGTACGCCGGCAACGCGCAGTACTGGCTGGGTGAAGTGAACCTGGCCAAGGGTGACCTGCAGGCTGCCGGCAAGGCCTTCGCCAAGGTCAGCCAGGCCTACCCCAGCCATTCCAAGGTGCCGGATTCGCTGTTCAAGCTGGCCGATGTCGAGCGTCGCCTGGGTAACAACGACAAGGCGCGGGGCATTCTCCAGCAGGTGATCGCCCAGTATCCGGGCAGCTCTGCCGCACAACTGGCGCAGCGCGACCTGCAGCGTCTGTAAGGTGCACCATCGCTTGGCCAGGAACCCGCGCTTGTCGCGGGTTTTGCTTATCTGCGCGAGCGACTTCCTTTAGAATGCGCGGCGCGTCGCGCGCGGGGTTTCAGCTCGGCTGATGTTCCTGCGCTGGCGCCATTGCCGGATCGGGCTTTACTGCCTGTATCCATCGTCTTTCCCGCAACGGAGGCGGATGGCCTGTTTCGTCATCACGCCCGTGGCTATTTATGCAAGCAACCCTGCGCATCACCGAGATTTTCTACTCGCTGCAGGGCGAGACGCGTACCGCCGGCCTGCCGACGGTATTCGTACGCCTGACCGGCTGCCCCCTGCGCTGTCAGTACTGCGACACCGCCTATGCCTTCAGTGGCGGCGAAGTCGTCAGCCTGGACAGCATCCTCGCCCAGGTCGCGGCCTACAAACCGCGTTATGTCTGCGTCACCGGAGGTGAACCGCTGGCCCAGCCCAACTGCCTGCCGCTGCTGCAGCAACTCTGTGACGCCGGCTACGAGGTGTCGCTGGAGACCAGCGGCGCGCTCGATGTCTCGGCCGTCGATCCACGGGTGAGCAAGGTGCTCGACCTGAAGACCCCGGGTTCGGCCGAGGTGCAGCGCAATCGCTACGAGAACATCGAATGGCTGACGCGCAACGATCAGGTCAAGTTCGTCATCTGCTCGCGCGAGGACTACGACTGGGCGGTATCCAGGCTGATCCAGCACGACCTGGCGGCGCGTGCCGGCGAGGTGCTGTTCTCGCCCAGCCACAAGCAGGTCGATGCGCGTGCGCTGGCTGACTGGATAGTGACGGACAACCTGCCGGTACGCCTGCAGCTGCAGCTGCACAAGATTCTCTGGAACGACGAGCCGGGACATTGAGCATGAGTGACAAGAACGCGGTAATTCTTCTCTCCGGCGGCCTGGATTCGGCCACGGTGGTGGCCATGGCCAAGGCCGAGGGCTACAGCTGCTACAGCATGAGTTTCGACTATGGGCAACGCCATCGCGCCGAGCTGCAGGCGGCCGAGCGCGTGGCGCAGCAGCTCGGCGTCGTCGAGCACAAGGTCATCGGCCTCAATCTCAACGGCATCGGCGGTTCGGCCCTGACGGACAGCAGCATCGCCGTGCCCGAATCACCGACCGAGGGCATCCCGGCGACCTACGTGCCGGCGCGCAACACGGTGTTCCTGGCGCTCGCCCTGGGCTGGGCCGAGGTGCTCGGAGCACGCGACATCTTCATCGGCGTCAACGCCGTGGACTATTCCGGCTATCCCGATTGCCGGCCCGAGTTCGTCGAGGCCTTCGAGCGCATGGCCAACCTGGCCACCAAGGCCGGCGTAGAGGGGCAGGGCTTCAGCATTCGCGCTCCGCTGCAGCAGATGAGCAAGGGCGAAATCATCCAGGCCGGCATGCGCCTGGGTGTGGATTATGCGCTGACCGTGTCCTGTTACCAGGCCGATGACGACGGCCGCGCCTGCGGCAAGTGCGACAGCTGCCGGCTGCGTGCGGCCGGTTTCGTTGCGGCCGGTGTGCCCGACGCTACCCGCTATTTCTGAAAAATTTTTCGCAGAGTGTTGATTTCCTGAATTAAATCAGTATCATGCGCCTCGCGTTGGGTCGTTAGCTCAGTTGGTAGAGCAGTTGGCTTTTAACCAATTGGTCGTAGGTTCGAATCCTACACGACCCACCAAATCGCAAAAGCCAGTCGCAAGACTGGCTTTTTTTTGCCCTGAAAAAGCCCCCGGCCAGGTCCGTGTCCTGAGTGTGGCAGTAGCTGCGCAGAGCAGGGTGTATACTCGCGGCTCGCGTACGAGCGCCACAGGTTTGAGATATGTCGCAGATTTCCGAACGCCTTCTGGTTCAGGCCCACCTCGATGCCAAGCAGCCCAAGCCGCTGACGGCCGAAGAGGAGGCCTTCTATCGCCGTGAGATCGCCGCCGAGCTGAAGAAGCAGAACGCCGTACTGGTGGCGCACTACTACTGCGACCCGGTGATCCAGGCGCTGGCTGAGGAGACCGGTGGCTGCGTCTCCGACTCGCTGGAGATGGCCCGTTTCGGCAATCAGCATCCGGCGCAGACCGTGGTGGTGGCCGGGGTCAAGTTCATGGGCGAGACGGCGAAGATCCTCAATCCGGAAAAACGCGTGCTGATGCCGACGCTGGAGGCGACCTGCTCGCTCGACCTGGGTTGCCCGGTAGACGAGTTCAGCGCGTTCTGCGACCAGCACCCGGAGCGCACCGTGGTGGTCTACGCCAACACGTCGGCGGCGGTGAAGGCGCGTGCCGACTGGGTGGTGACCTCCAGCTGCGCGCTGGAAATCGTCGAGAGCCTGATGGACAACGGCGAGACCATCATCTGGGCGCCGGACAAGCACCTGGGCAACTACATCCAGCGCGAAACCGGCGCCGACATGCTGCTCTGGGACGGTGCCTGTATCGTCCACGAGGAATTCAAGTCCAAGCAGTTGCTGGACATGAAGGCGCTGTACCCGGATGCCGCCATCCTGGTGCACCCCGAATCGCCGCAGAACGTGGTCGAGCTGGCCGATGCGGTGGGTTCCACCAGTCAGCTGATCAAGGCCGCGCAGACCCTGCCGAACTCCACTTTCATCGTCGCCACCGACCGTGGCATCTTCTACAAGATGCAGCAGCTGTGCCCCGACAAGACCTTCATCGAGGCGCCCACGGCCGGCAATGGCGCGGCCTGCCGCAGCTGCGCGCATTGTCCGTGGATGGCGATGAACACCCTGGAGCGTGTGCTGACCGGGCTGCGCGAAGGCTCCGGGGAGATTCAGGTCGACCCGGCGCTGATTCCCAAGGCGATCAAGCCGCTCAAGCGCATGCTCGATTTCACCCAGGCGGCGCGCATGAAGGTGGCAGGCAACGCCTGAGCCTGTGCTGCCAACGAAAAAGCCCAGCCAGTGCTGGGCTTTTTGCTGTGTGTCACCCGGATTGCATCCGCGCTACGGGCGTGATGCCCAGTTCGCCGGCTCGTTGACGAAGTCCAGCAGCGCACGCAAGCGGCCGTAGTCCCGGCCGTTGAAGGCGAAGGCCAGACGAGTCAGGTGGCAGAGTTCCGGCTCGTCGCGCTCCTGCTCGCAGTACGGCTGCTGGACGAAGCCGCCTTCCTTGTACAGCCCGGCGAAACTGTCGTGCAGCTGCGCCAGTGCCGCGTCACTCAGCGGGTGGTTGAGGCGAATCACGAAGCGCTCCTTCAGCCAGCGGCTGGAGTGGAAGTTGCGGTAGAACCGCGCGATCTCATCCACCGCTTCCTCGGCGCTGTGGACTAGGTGCAGCAGGTTCAGATCCGTGGGCAGGATGTAGCCGTTGCCTTCGAGCTGGCGGCGAATGAAGCCCAGCGCGTCTTTCCAGTAGCTGCCCCCCGGCTGGTCGAGCAGCACCACGGGGACCAGTGGGCTCTTGCCGGTCTGGATCAGCGTCAGCACTTCCAGGGCTTCGTCGAGCGTGCCGAAGCCGCCCGGGCAGAGGACCAGGCCGTCCGCCTCCTTGACGAAGAACAGCTTGCGCAGGAAGAAGAAGTGGAACGACAGCAACTGGTGGCTGCCGCGCACCGTGGCATTGGCCGTCTGCTCGAAGGGCAGGGTGATGTTGAAGCCCAGGCTGTTCTCGCTACCGGCACCTTCGTGTGCCGCCGCCATGATGCCGCCACCTGCGCCGGTGATCACCATCAGGTCGCGTCGCGCCAGCAAGGCGCCCAGTTCGCGAGCCTGCTGATACAGCGGATGATCGGCAGGGGTGCGTGCCGAGCCGAATACCGTGACCTTGCGGCGCCTCTTCAGTTGCTCCAGCACGCCGAAGGCATGCTCCATCTCGCGCAGCGTCTGCAGCATGATCTTGGCATCCCAGCGGTTGCGGTCCGCCTGGGCCATGTGGATCACGGTGGTGAACATCTCCCGGTACAGCGGCAGGTTGGGGCTGTTGCCTGGCGCGGCTAGTGCCACCAGTTCGTCGACCCTGCTGCTCAGGTCGACTTCGCTGGTCTGGACGTGACGCGACAGATAGTCATCCGGTTCATAAGGCATGCAGGTTCTCCTCTGGTCCGGCGGGTTCCCGGTTCACATGCCCACAGCTTGCCACAGCCACGTTGGCGTTTCGCTGTCGGTGCTACAGGGCGATCTGCTCGCCGGGTTCGGGAATGTTGGCGATCCAGTTCAGCCGTTCGCGCAGGGCTTGCTGCAGCGCCTGCATCTTCTCCAGTTCACCGTGCACCAGGTACAGCTCCGGGTGGTGCTCGAACTGGCTGGCCCAGTCGAGCAGCTGCGACTGACCGGCGTGGGCGGAGAAGCCGCCGAGGGTATGTACTTTGGCTTTCACCGCGATGCGCTGGTGCAGCACCTTGACCGTCTCGGCGCCCTCCACGATCAGGCGGCCGAGCGTGCCCTTGGCCTGGAAGCCGGGGAAGATCAGGTGACAGTTCTCGCGCCAGAGGTTGTGCTTGAAGTGATGGACGATGCGCCCGCCATTGCACATGCCGGCACCGGCGATGATGATCGCGCCGCTCTTGATCCGGTTGATCGCCATCGATTCCTCGGCCGTTGGCGTGCAGCGCAGCACGGGCAGCCAGTCCTCGATGCGTTTCACCCCCTTGGCCGCCAGTGCCGCCCGGTCCGGGGCGGCGAACTGGTCGTGGAAGCGGCTGTAGATGGCGTTGGCGCGAATGGCCATGGGGCTGTCGAGGAACACCGCCTGCTGCGGCAGGCGGCCTTCCTGGTAGAAGCGCCCGAGGTAGTAGATCAGGTCCTGGGTGCGGCCGACCGCGAACGACGGAATCAGGACGTTGCCCCCTTCGTTGTGTGCCTGCTGCAGGATCGCGGCCAGCTCTTCCAGGGTGTCCTCGCTGCAGCGGTGGTCACGGTCGCCGTAGGTCGACTCCATCAGCAACACGTCCGCCCGGTTCAGGTGCGCAGGTGCCTGCATCAGCGGCGAGCAGGTGTTGCCCAGGTCGCCGGAGAACACCAGGTGGCGCTGCAGGTGATGATCCTCCACCTGCATCTCGACGATCGCCGAGCCGAGAATGTGGCCGGCATTGTGAAAGGTCACCGTTATGCCCTTGGCGACCTCGACCGCTTCGCCGTAGGCATGCGGTCGCCGCTGGCTGAGCGCCTGCTCCGCGTTGGCCTGGGTGTACAGCGGTTGAACGGCAGGCTTGCCCTGGCGCGCCCGCCAGCGGTTTTCCCACTCGGCGTCCTTTTCCTGGAGGAAGGCGGCGTCCAGCAGCATCAGCTCGAGCAGCTCGCAGCTGGCTTCGGTGGCGTGGATCGGGCCGCGGTAACCCTCCGCCACCAGGCGCGGAAGCAGGCCGCTGTGATCGAGGTGGGCGTGGGAGATGACCACGGCATCCAGGCTGCTCGGGTCGAACGGAAAGCGGCTGTGGTTCTGTTCCTGCTCCTGGCGGCGGCCCTGATGCATGCCGCATTCGAGCAGCACCCTGACGCCGTCGCGGCTTTCCACGAGGTAGCAGGAGCCGGTGACTTGCTGGATCGCGCCGATGAAGGTGAGCAGGGCCATGGTTCTATCCTTGTCGTGGTGATGGCTCGAGTCTGCCGGCTCTGCGCGTGGTGAGGGTTGACGCAGATCAGCCGACGTCCGGGCGTGCAGCGCTACCTTCACTCAGCATAGTCATCCCGCAGCGCTGCCGTTCGTCCGAGTGGCCGGGCTGCGTTCGGTCGTCTGATTTACTTGTTGGATGCGGGGCCGATTCATCTGTGCGGCTGCTGCGCAGCGACGCCCGCGCCGGGTGCGGGCAACTCCGCCCGGCGTGTCCTGGCGACTACAGGCGCGCCATCTGCAAGCGACCAGGGCAGGGAAGGGGAACCTCGCTGCCGGCGTCGAGTCTGCTGTGAGGTGAACAGGAAGGGAGGGGCAGGTATGCCCAGTTTGATTCTGCAGGTCGAGGCGGAGCTCTACGACATGCTGCAGCAGGCAGCACGCACCAACCAACTGAGCCTAGAAGACGAATGCTTGCGGCGCCTGGAGGGCGGTGTGCGTCGCTCGCGCTACATGGAGGCACTGCTCGCCGAGCTGCGCGCGGATGACGCGCAGCGCCGAGCGGAGAGGGGCTGAGCGAGGCGTTCGCTCAGATACCGCAGTCGCTCTTGTCGAAGACCTCGACGGTCACAGGGCGGTTGCTGCGGTATTCGCTGAACTGGTAGCGCAGCTGCGCGCCATCGGCCAGCAGCTTGCGATAGCCCGGGTTGCGGCAGACGCTCGCCGCCAGTTGCGAGCGAACGGTGTCCGGGTTGCCACGCATCTGCGCGGCATGCGCCGGACGCACGCTGAGATGGTTGATCAGCGTGTGCCCTTCCACCGTATAGCCCTGGTCGAGAATGTCCTCGTTGATCGCGCGTGGCGTGCCTTCGCTGCTCTGTCGGGCGACCTGTTCCAGTGTCCGAGTCAATTCCATTTCCTTCAGCGAAGCGGCCTGGGCGGTCGGCAGCATCAGGCTGAGCGCGAGAGCGGGAAGGATGTAACGCAACATGGGGTGTGACTCCTGAAAGCATGGACGAGGGTTGGACAGGGCCCCCGCACGAATGTTCGCGAAATGGCCACTGGCCTCTTTGCCAGCGGTGTTACCGACGGCCACATGCTGGCCAAACGCTGTCTTCCGCCATCACGACCAAAGGCCGGGGATCATCGGCCAAACCTGCACGTCTCAACCTTGAGCCGCGTTGCAGTCGGACGCCGCCTGCGCAGACCTGCCTGAAGTCTGTCGCGAATGAGGCGTTGGCTGCTGGGTGTTCAAGCAGCGTGCAGGAGAATAACAATGACAAGACTCTATCGGCGTTGGCCATCGCATGTGATGGTCGGCAGTCTACTGGTTTCGCCCGTTACGCAGGTACAGGCATCCGGTTATCACTTTGGTTCGCAGTCGGTGGCGGCGCAGGGTTCCGCGCATGCCAATGGCGCCGAGGCGGCCGATCCTTCGACCATTTTCTACAACCCGGCGGGCCTGACCCGACTCAAGGGTACGCAGGTGACGTCCGGCCTGACCATCCTGCTGCCCGATGGTGACTACGAGGACAAGGGCAGCACGGACGTGTTCGGCAATCCGCTATCGGGGGATGCGGGCGAGTTTCTCCCGGAGGCTGCCGCCGCGCCCAATTTCTACATCTCTCATGAGATCAATGACCGGGTCACGATCGGCCTGGGCATCTTCACGCCGTTCGGCGCCAAGCTGGACTACAAGGAGGACTGGGCCGGGCGCTACGCCATCCAGTCGGCCAGTCTGGAAACGGTGACGTTCAACCCGAGCATCGGCTTTCGCTTCAACGAGCATCACAGCATCGGCTTCGGCGTGTCGGCGCAGTACATCAAGTCGATCCAGCGCGGTGCGGCGGACGTCAAGGGGGCGTCGAGGCAACTGGCGGGGCAGTTCGTCGACGCCAACTACCAGGACACCCGTAATGCCGCCAGCCCCATTCTGGGGCCTATAGTCGGAGGCATCGCCGGTGTTCCCGTCCCCGAGGAAATCCGCTCGTGCAACGGCGTGGCCGACCGGGATGGCTTCGTCGACTGCGTGGCCGGCAACTTCGCCGACAACGTCCAGGGCGATGGCTACTTTCGCGTCAAGGGCGACGACTGGGGCTTCGGCTGGAACATCGGCTACCTGTGGGAGCCCACCGAGTCGACGCGCTTCGGGGTGTCCTATCGCTCCAACATCAAGCACACCCTGGAAGGTGAGACCAAATGGAGTTTTGCCGATGTGCAAGGGGGCGTTCCCTCCCCGGATACGTCGCTGGCAGGTGGATTCACTATCCCCATCTTCAACATCTACGTTCCGCCTGCAGAGGCGCTTCAGCAGCTGTTCGACGAAGGCAACTGGGTGAATGCGGGCGACTTCGCGGAGACGAGGCTGCACCCGAATTCCAGGGCCAAGACCAGGATCGATACTCCGGAAATGCTCTCCTTCAATGTCTTTCATCAGCTCAACGCCAGGGTGGCGTTGATGGCGGACCTGACCTTCACCCGTCATTCGCGACTGGACGAGGTGCGCATCGGCATCGAGCAGGTGGCCGGCTATCCCTATTTCAATGGCGTCACCGAGGGGGATCTGAACGTCGAGCAGGACTGGAAGGACACCTACAAGATCTCTCTGGGCATGAACTATCAGTACAGCGACGACCTGCTCCTGCGTAGCGGGGTCGCTTACGACCGTTCGCCCGTCAACTCGCCGCAGCTGCGCCACCCGGCGTTCCCCGATGCGGATCGCTACTGGCTGTCGCTTGGTGCCAACTACAAGATGACCCCCGATACCTCGGTGGACCTGGCCTACAGCTACGTGCAGTTCTCCAGCGGCAAGATGGATTACCAGGACGGCTGCTCCCCGGCCGGCTGGGCACCGGGGGGCGGAGGCCTGTATCAGGACAGCGGAGTGCGCTGCACCGGCAACGGCGGCAACTTCCGTGGCGAGTATGAAACGCGCATCCACTTCATCGGCCTGGCGTTGAACCACCGCTTCTGAGGCGCCTGGGC
This sequence comes from Pseudomonas sp. BMW13, assembly GCF_013357275.1. Classification (NCBI taxonomy): domain Bacteria; kingdom Pseudomonadati; phylum Pseudomonadota; class Gammaproteobacteria; order Pseudomonadales; family Pseudomonadaceae; genus Pseudomonas; species Pseudomonas sp. BMW13. Next base: position 122,934 of record NZ_SUKD01000010.1, read on the forward strand.
GGCGGATGGGGGTGCTAGACTTGCGCCCCCTTTCGCCGTTGTCGCCTTCATGAGCCATCCCGCCCCACATGCCGTTGCCCGTCTGCGTGCAGAACGCCTGGCACGCAGCCTGAAACCTTTCGTCGCGCGCGGTTCCCGTGCCGAGCGTTGCCCGCATTGCCGTGTGCAGCCGGACTACTGCCTGTGCGCCTGGCGTCCGCAGGTGCAGGCGAATGCCGCCATGTGCCTGGTGATGCATGACATCGAGGCGCTCAAACCGAGCAACACGGGCTGGCTGATCGCCGACGTGGTGCCCGAAACCCATGCCTTCGGCTGGACGCGCACGGCAGTGGACCCGGCGCTGCTCGCGCTGCTCGCCGACCCGCAATGGCAGCCTTACCTGGTCTTCCCCGGCGAGTACGTGGCGCCGCAGCGTGTGGTGGAGGAGGTGCAGCTGACGCCCGGCAAGCGGCCGTTGTTCGTGCTGCTCGATGCCACCTGGACCGAAGCCCGCAAGATGTTCCGCAAGAGCCCCTACCTGGACGCGTTGCCGGTGCTCAGCCTGACCCCGGCGCAGCTGTCACGCTATCGCCTGCGTCGCTCCACGCGCGGCGAGCACCTGTGCACCGCCGAAGTGGCGGCCATGTGCCTGGAGCTGGCAGGCGACTCGCGCGCGGGCGAGGCCCTGGACGATTACCTGGATGCCTTCAGTCAGCACTACCTGGCGGCCAAGCGGCGCTTGCCGCTCGACCTCAACGACGCGTTGCATCAGCGCCTGCAGGGCTATCGCTGAGCGCGGCCGGCAGCGGCTTCGGCCACAACTGGGCCAGCAGCATGCCGCCGAACATCAGGGCACAACCCAGGTAACCGCGTGGCGCCAGCATCTCGCCCAGCAGCAGGGCGCCGGCGATGGCGGCGAACACCGCCTCGAGGGACAGGATGATCGCCGCATGCGAGGCGATCGCATGTTGCTGCGCGACCACCTGCAAGGTGAAGCCCACCGCGACGCCGAACAAACCGCCATAGACGATGGCCGGGGCGGCCGCGAGGATGCCGTCCAGCGTGGCCGTCTCGAACACCAGGGCCAGCAGCAGGCTGATCACCGCGCAGGTGATGAACTGGATCAGCGCCAGGCGCAACGGGTCATGGCGGCTGGCGAAGAAGCCCACCAGCAGCACGTGAATACCCCAGACGAAGGCGCCGGCCAGTTGCAGCCAGTCGCCGGAGGCCACGGTGAAGCCCTCGCCGACGCTGAGCAGGAACATGCCGACCACGGCGAGGCTGGCACCCAGCCAGATACCGGCGCTGCTGCGCTGGCCGATCAGCAGACCGAGAATCGGCACCACGATCACGTAGAGCCCGGTGATGAAGCCGGAGTTGGTCACCGTGGTGAACAGCAGGCCGACCTGCTGCAGGTTGATGCCCAGCGACAGCGCCAGGCCCATGACGATGCCCCCCAGCAGCAGGTTGCGATTCAAGGGGGCGGCGGGGCGCTTCTGGCGGCGTTGCAGCAGCATCAGTACCGGGAGCAGGGCCAGGCAGGCGAGGGCGAAGCGCAGGCCGGTATAAAGGAAGGGGCCGATGTTATCCATGCCCAGTCGCTGGGCGACGAAGGCGCTGCCCCAGATCATCGCGGTAATCAGCATCAACAGGTCGGCGCGCAGGGCTTGGCTTCGCATCGGAGCTTCTCGGCAGGAAAGCTGCGCATCCTGCCGCAAAGCATTGAACTTGACCACCCCGTCACAGCTCGGCATGCTGGGCGCCGCCGTCGGTCCGAGTGGGGAGTCTGTCGTGATGGATGAACAGTCTTGAGCGGGTCGTCAGCCAATAAGCACTGTCATACTCACCTCAGTGCCACTCATAACAAGAGCAGGATCTGCCGATGGCCGCCTATGAAATCCTGATTGCCGATGACCACCCGCTGTTTCGCAGCGCGCTGCAACAAGCACTGACCCTGGGGCTGGGGCCGGATGTGCGCCTGGTGGAGGCTGCCAGCATCGCTGAGCTGGAGGCCTGCCTGGCCGACAAGAGTGATTGGGATCTGGTTCTGCTCGACCTCAATATGCCGGGTGCCTACGGTTTCTCCGGCCTGGTCCTGCTGCGCGGGCAATACCCGCAGATTCCGGTGGTGATGATCTCCGCACAGGAGGAAGCCTCGGTGGTCAACCGCTCCCGCGAGTTCGGTGCCAGCGGTTTCATTCCCAAGTCCAGCCCGCTGGAAACCCTGCAGCTGGCCGTGCGCCAGGTGCTCGACGGCGATACCTGGTGGCCGCCGATGGCCGAGGAGAGCGCCCCGGTTTCCGAGGAGGCCAAGGCCGCCAGTGCCGGGCTCGCCAGCCTGACCCCGCAACAGTTCCGGGTCCTGACCATGGTCTGCGAAGGCCTGCTGAACAAGCAGATCGCCTACGAGCTGAACGTCTCCGAGGCGACGGTCAAGGCGCATGTCACGGCGATCTTCCGCAAGCTCGGCGTGCGCACGCGCACCCAGGCGGCGCTGCTGCTGCAGCAGATGGAGTCGATTCCAGGCTGACGGGCCCCAGGCTCAGACGATGGCCGGCAGCACGATCTGGTCGCTGCGGGCCACCCCGGCGGTCAGTGCGCGGCACTGCTCGAGAAAGTCACGCATGGCGGCCGTCTGATACTTCTGCTTGTGCCAGATGAAATAGAACTGCCGGCGCAGATCGAGCTCGGGTGTTTCCACCGGCATCAGGCTGCCGCGCCGAAAGGCGTCGCGCAGGGCCAGACGTGAGATGCAGCCGATGCCCAGGCCGGACTCCACGGCGCGCTTGATCGCCTCGGTGTGCTCCAGCTCCAGGCGGATATTCAGCTTGCGCGGGTGATGACGCATGGCCTGATCGAAGGTCAGCCGGGTGCCCGAGCCCTGCTCGCGCAGAATCCACGCCTCGCAGGTCAGTTCCTCCAGGCTCGCCGTGCCACGTGCCGCCAGCGGGTGCTGCGGTGCGCAGAACACCACCAGTTCATCCTCGACCCAGGGCTGCACCTCGATATCCGGGTGCTGGCAGTGGCCTTCGATCAGGCCCAGGTCCAGCTCGTAGTGGGCGATCTGCTGTACCACGTGGGCGGTGTTGTGCACCTGCAGTTTCACCCGGCACTCCGGGTGCTGCTGCATGAAGCTGCCGATCAGCAGGGTGGCCAGGTAGTTGCCCACGGTCAGCGTGGCGCCGACGTTGAGCGAGCCGTAGCCGCTCTTGCCGCCCAGCAGGCGTTCGATCTCGCGTGCCTGTTCGAGCAGCGCCACCGCCTGCGGCAGCAGCTGGCGCCCCAGGGCATTGAGCGCCAGGCGCTTGCCGGCGCGGTCGAACAGCTGGCAGTCGGACTGGCGTTCGAGCTCGGTCAGTGAGGTGCTGGTGGCGGACTGCGAGAGCGCCAGTGACTGCGCCGCGCGCGAGACGCTCTCCTGCTGGGCGACCGCGACGAATACCTGGAGTTGTCTGAGAGTAAATCGCATATCGATATAACCGATAACCTATATCTTGATAATCCACTTAACAGATATTGTTGCCGCGAATAAAATGCCGCGCAATCGCGCCGAAGGCGCTGTGCTTCCCGAGGAAAGATCATCATGAGCAATATGAACGTCGAGCGCGTGCTCAGCGTCCACCACTGGAACGATACGCTGTTCAGCTTCAAGTGCACCCGCGATCCGGGCCTGCGCTTCGAAAATGGCCAGTTCGTGATGATCGGCCTGCAGCAGGACAATGGTCGCCCGCTGATGCGTGCCTACTCCATCGCCAGCCCGAACTGGGAAGAGCACCTGGAGTTCTTCAGCATCAAGGTGCCCGACGGTCCGCTGACCTCGCAGCTGCAGCACCTCAAGGAAGGCGACGAGATCATCATCAGCAAGAAGCCTACCGGCACGCTGGTGCTCGATGACCTGAACCCTGGCAAGCACCTGTACCTGCTCAGCACCGGCACTGGCCTGGCGCCGTTCATGAGCGTGATCCAGGACCCGGAAACCTATGAGCGTTTCGAGAAGGTGATCCTGGTGCACGGCGTGCGCTACGTGAACGAAGTGGCGTATCGCGAGTTCATCACCGAGCACCTGCCGCAGAACGAATTCTTCGGCGAGGCCCTGCGTGACAAGCTGATCTATTACCCCACCGTCACCCGCGAGCCGTTCGAGAACCAGGGCCGCCTGACCGACCTGATGCGCAGCGGCAAGCTGTTCGCCGACATCGGCCTGCCGCCGATCAACCCACAGGACGACCGCGCCATGATCTGCGGCAGCCCGAGCATGCTCGACGAGACCGCCGAAGTGCTCGACAGCTTCGGCCTGAAGATCTCCCCGCGCATGCGTGAGCCGGGTGACTACCTGATCGAGCGCGCCTTCGTCGAGAAGTAAGCGCCTCTGGCAAACGAAAAAGCCGCCCATCGGGCGGCTTTTTCGTTGGTGCGCGGCTTACAGGCGCTTGGCGTCGATGATCAGCACCGGCTCGCGGGGGACGTTCTGGTGCATGCCGCGGTTGCCGGTCGGCACCTGGGCGATCTTGTCGACCACCTCCATGCCACGGGTCACCTTGCCGAACACGGCATAGCCGAAGTCACGCGAGCCGTGGTCGAGGAAGGCGTTGTCCTTGTGGTTGATGAAGAACTGGCTGGTGGCCGAGTCGCGTACCTGGGTGCGGGCCATCGCCAGGGTGCCGCGCACGTTGTGCAGGCCGTTGTCGGCCTCGTTCTTGATCGGTGCGTCGGTGTCCTTCTGGCGCAGCTCGGCATCGAAGCCGCCGCCCTGGATCATGAAGCCGGGAATCACACGATGGAACTGGGTGCCGTTGTAGTAGCCGCTGTCCACGTACTTGAGAAAGTTCTGCGTGCTGATCGGCGCCTTGTCGGCGGCCAGTTCCACTTCGATTTCGCCCATGCTGGTGGTCAGCAGTACCTTGGGGTTTTCCGCAGCCAGCAGGCTGGTCGACAGCAGCAGGGCGCCGGCGGCGATAACGAGTTGCTTGAGCATGATGGTCAGTTTTCCTTGTTGGCAGTGGTGTCTGCTTCACCGAGAAAGGCGAGCAGGGCGCTATTGAAGCGTTCAGGTTGATCCAGTGGTGTGGCGTGGCGCGAATTTTCGATCACCAGCAGGCGCGCGTCAGGCATTTCTGCCACGTATTCGCGCTTGCGTTCAACCGGGGTGTAGTCGCGGTCCGCGGTGATGACCAGCGTAGGACAGGTGATGCGTGCGAGGCGTTCCCGCACGCCCCAGCCGATGATCGCGTCGAGACTGGCGAGGTAGGCGCGCTTGTCGTTCTGTGGCCAGCGTTCCTCCACCTTGCGCCGCAGGTCGGCCTGCTCCGGTCTGGGGAACAGCAGCTTGGCGAGGGCCTTGGCGATGCTGTCCAGGCTGAGCAGGCGGGACAGCGTCCAGCGTTTGCCGACCTCCAGCCAGTCCCGTGCACTCCTGGCCTTCACCTCGGGGGCGCTGTTGACGATGGTCAGGCTGCGCAGCAGCTCGGGGCGGTCGACGCCGAGCTGGAAGCCGATCATGCCGCCCATGGAAATGCCCACCAGGTGCACGGCGGGCAGTTGCAGGTGTTCGATCAGCGCGGCCACGTCGTCGGCGAAGTCGGCGATCTTATAGGCCTCGCGCGGCTTGTCCGAGCGGCCATGCCCGCGCACGTCGAGGGCGATGACCCGGTAGTGCGGGCTGAGGGCAGGAATCTGGTACTCCCAGTCGCGCGTACTCGAACCCAGGCCGTGCACCAGCAGCAGCGGCGTACCGTGACCGTAGTCCTCGTAGTGCAGCTGGCAGCCATCGTTGTCGAAGTAGGGCATGGGGCGGCTCTCAGTGGCTGGACTGCGGCGCGGCGAACGGAGCGTCCAGCGGCGCGGCGTCGAAGTTCTTGATCAGTTCGATGAGAATCTGCGTGGCCGGGCCCAGGACCCGGTCCTTGTTGCTGTAGAGAAAGAAGCGAGGCTTGCGCAGGCCGCCCTGGGCCAGCGGCAGGGGCTTGAGCAGACCCTCCTGCAGTTCACGCGCGATCAGGTGGCGCGGCAGCCAGGCAAAGCCCAGGCCGCTGCTGACGAAGGTCCGCGCGGTTGGCAGGCTGCCCACGGTCCAGCGTTGTTCCGCGCCGAGCCAGCCGGCGTCGCGTGGCTGCAGGCGACCGCTGTCGCGGGTCACCACCTGCATCTGGCCCTCGAGGTCCTGGAAGCTCAGTTCCCGTTGCAGGCGATGCAGGGGGTGCTCGGGGTTGGCCACGGCGACGAATTCCACTTCGCCGAGTTCGATGCCCAGGTGGCCGGTGATGTTCAGGGCGCTGATGGCCAGGTCGGCGGTGCCTTCCAGCAGCACTTCCTCGACCCCGGACAGCACTTCCTCGCGCAGGCGTACGCGGCAGCCACGGCTCTGCGGCATGAAGGCGGTCAGCGCGCGGACGATGTTCGCCGTCGGATACGCGGCGTCGACCACCAGGCGCACCTCGGCCTCCCAGCCCTGTTCCATGTGGTGGGCCAGGTCTTCCAGCTGGCTGGCCTGCTTGACCAGCTGCCGCGAGCGGCGCAGCAGGACGTCGCCGGCCTCGGTCAGCACCGCCTTACGCCCGTCGATGCGCAGCAACGGCACGCCGAGCTGCTCCTGCATGCGTGCCACGGTATAGCTCACCGACGATTGCGAGCGATGCAGCACCTCGGCGGCCTGGGCGAAACCGCCCTGGTCGACCACTGCCTGCAAGGTACGCCACTGGTCCAGGGTTACACGGGGAGCTTTCATGACACTGTCCTGTTACCGGCTGTCATCGCCGGCGATCTCGACCTACACTGGCGCTCCGATGATGGAGAGCACCGATGAAAAAAATCTTCTGCCTGTTGTTCGCCCTGCTGCCCCTGGCTGCCCACGCCTATCCGATCGATGTGGAGAAACAGCTGAACGGCGCCGAGGTATCGGCCACTACTCAGGAAATCGATCACAACATGGCAGCGCTGGTGCTCTACAACTACGGCGAGAGTGAAGCAGAATGCAGCGCCGTGTTCCGCAACGGCCCGGAAGCGCCACGTACGCGGCGAGCCGTGCTGACACCGGGGGCCAGCAACAACATGACGGTGAAGTTCAGCCGCAGCGTGATTCGCCTGCGGGTCGACCTGACCTGTGGCCTGAAGTAACCAGAGCCTAGACCCGGCCCATCCATAAATCAACTTTGTCGATATATGTAAGCGGATATTTGCGCTTTTTAATCGAATGTTGTGGACCTAGTCTGTGCTCCATCGATTCCTACCCACCTCGATGGAGCCTCAGGTATGTCCCGTATTCTCGTTATCGAAAGCAGCGCCCGCCAACAAGGCTCGGTCTCCCGTGAGCTGACCCAGCAATTCATCACCAACTGGCAGGCCGCTCACCCGGCCGACCAGATCCAGGTTCGTGACCTGGCCGTCGACCCGGTGCCGCACCTCGACGCCACGCTGCTGGGCGGCTGGATGACGCCGAGCGAGCAGCAGAGCGAGGCGGAGAAGGCCGCCCTGGCGCGCTCCAATCTGCTCACCGACGAAGTGCTGGCAGCCGATGTGCTGGTGCTGGCGGCGCCGATGTACAACTTCGCCATCCCCAGCACCCTGAAAGCCTGGCTGGACCACGTGCTGCGCGCCGGCGTCACCTTCAAGTACACCGAGACCGGCCCGCAGGGCCTGCTGACCGGCAAGCGCGCCTTCGTGCTGACTGCCCGTGGCGGTATCTACGCCGGCAGTGCGCTGGATCACCAGGAGCCCTACCTGCGTCAGGCGCTGGCCTTCATCGGTATCCACGATGTGCAGTTCATCCACGCCGAAGGCCTGAACCTGGGTGCCGAGTTCAGCGAAAAGGGCCTGGCCCAGGCCAGGGCCAAGGTGGCCGAGGTCGCCTGATCCCACTCTCTCCTGAGCGCCCGTCCACGGGCGTGTTGCGCCGGTCGCTTCGCTACGAGGTGGCCGGCTTTTTTGCATGGCCGGCCGGTCGCTGGCCGGCCATGCATTGTCCGCTGCCGGCGAACGCGCTAAGGTCGCCGCCTTCCTTCGGAGGTGGCTGTGCGATATCTGCTGATAGTGACCCTGCTGTGGGCCTTTTCCTTCAGTCTGATCGGCGAGTACCTGGCCGGTCGGGTCGACAGCTATTTCGCGGTGCTGACGCGCATCGTCATCGCCGGCCTGCTGTTCCTGCCGCTGACCCGCTGGCGCGGTCACGCCCCGGCCTTCGTGCGCGGCATGCTGGTGATCGGTGCGCTGCAGTTCGGCATCACCTACGTCTGCCTGTACCTCAGCTTCTCGATGCTGACGGTGCCGGAGGTGCTGCTGTTCACCATCCTCACGCCGTTGCACGTGACGCTGATCGAGGATGCGCTCAACCGCCGCTTCAACCCCTGGGCGCTGCTCGCCGCCCTGGTGGCCGTGCTGGGCGCCGGGATCATCCGCTATGACGGGATCAGCAGCAGCTTCCTGCTGGGCTTCCTGCTGCTGCAGGTGGCCAACTTCACCTTCGCCGCCGGCCAGGTGCTGTACAAGCACCTGCTGCTGAAGTTTCCCTCGAGCGAGCCGCAGTACCGGCGTTTCGGCTTCTTCTACCTCGGCGCCTTGCTGATCGCGTTGCCGGCCTTCCTGCTGCTGGGCAATGGCGAGCGGCTGCCGAGCAGCGCCTTGCAATGGGGCGTGCTCGGCTGGCTCGGCGTGGTCGCCTCCGGCCTGGGTCTGTACTGGTGGAACAAGGGCGCCAGCCTGGTCGACGGCGGCACCCTGGCGGTGATGAACAACGCCCTGGTGCCGGCCGGCCTGCTGGTCAACCTGCTGATCTGGAACCATGACGCCGATCTGCTGCGCCTGGCCATCGGTGGCGCGGTCATCGCCCTGTCACTGCCGGTGGCGGGTCTGGGGCGCAAGCCCGCGAGGATTGGCTGATGCAGCTTTCCGGGCGCGGTGTGGCGCTGTCCGTCGGCGCCTCGGTGCTGTTCTCCGTGCTGCCCGGCTACGTGCAATGGCTGACGCCGCTGGACGGCATACAGGTGTTCGCGCAGCGCGTGCTCTGGTCCATTCCGCTGGTGTTGCTGCTGGTGCTGCTGGCCCGGCAGACCGCGCTGCTGCGCGAGACGTTCGTGCGTCTGCGCCGCGAGCCGCTGCTGCTCGCTGCCTGCCCCGTGGCGGCGGCCCTAATCGGCGTGCAGTGGGGGCTGTTCGTCTGGGCGCCGTTGGCGGGGCACATGCTGGAAGTGTCCATGGGCTACTTCCTGCTGCCGCTTGCCCTGGTGCTGACCGGGCGGGTGTTCTACGGCGAGCGCCTGCGCCCGTTGCAGCGACTGGCGGTGACCTGCGCCGTGCTTGGCGTGCTGCATGAGCTCTGGCGCACCCAGGCGTTTTCCTGGCTGACGCTGGTGACTGCGCTCGGCTACCCGCCCTACATGATGTTGCGCCGCTGGATGCGTTTCGATGCGCTGTCCGGCTTCGTGCTCGAGATGTTGCTGCTGGCGCCGCTGGCGATCTGGCTGATCGTCGCCCATGGCCCCGTGGATGCCTTTGCCAATCGGCCTGCGCTGTGGTTGCTGGTACCGGGCATGGCGCTGATCGGCACCCTGGCCTTCGCCGCGATGATGGCGGCGAGCCGGCTGTTGCCGCTGGGGCTGTTCGGCATTCTCAGCTATGTCGAGCCGGTGCTGCTGTTCGCCGTTGCACTGCTGGTGCTGGGCGAGACCTTCGATGCCGGGCAATGGCTGACCTACCTGCCGATCTGGGCAGCCGTATTGCTGGTCGGTTGGGACAGCGCGCGTCTGCTGCGCAAAACGCCAGCCTGAGGTGATCAGGCCGCGTTGATGCGCGAGGGCGATTGCTGCGAGGCGGGGTTCTGCACCTTGTAGTGCACCTGCAGGGTGCCGCTGTTGAAGCGGCGCTGGTCGCTGAGCGTGAGGCTGCGCTCCATGCCCGTCGCCAGCAGCGGGATGCCGGCGCCGAGGAGGTGGGGCACCAGGTTGATCACCACTTCGTCGATCAGCCCGGCGGTGTAGCAACTGCCCGCCAGCAGGCTGCCACCGACCAGCCAGACACGCTGGAAGCCGGCTTCCCCCAGGGCGGCGACCGCCTGAGCGGGAGTGCAGTGGGTCAGTTGCACCTCGTCCGAGGCGCGCGGCAGGGGCAGGCGGGTGAGCACCACGCAGGGCTTGCCGGGGTAGGGCCAGGCGCCGCCGCGCTTGAGCAGCGCCTCATAGGTGCCGCGGCCCATCAGCAACGCATCGATGCCGGAGTAGAAGTACTGGAAGCTGTACTCCTCATCGGCCTGGCGCAGCGAAGCGAACCAGTCGATGTGGCCATCGGGGCGGGCGATGTAGCCGTCCAGGCTGGAGGTGACGTGATAGATCAGTGACGGGCTCATGGGGCGTTCTCGGCTGGCCATCTGACGATTTGAGCGATGCCGTGGAGACAAGTTCGTCAGTGGCCATACCGCTTGTCGGCAGACCGTCGGAAGACCACTCAGTCCAGCACGTTACGCAGGATTTCGTAGACGATGCCCGTCGCGACCGCCACCAGCACCACGTCGGTACCGATCTGCTTCCATTCGTAGCCATCGTAGTGCGGCAGGCGCGCGTTCAGGCGGCTGTCGAAGTTCTTGGCGATGCCCGGCGGCAGCGGCTTGCCGCGAGCCAGGTTCTTGGCGATGCCGGGTGGCAGGGAAGAGGTCGGGCCGATCAACTGGCGGTTGTCGCCGAGGACGATACGCACCCGGCCGATATCGACGCTCGGGCCGCGCAGGTCGATCCGCACGTCTTCCTGCTGACCCTGCTGGCCTTGGTGACCCTGCTTGCCCTTGCCCGGTGGCGGGCTGGCGAGGACCGGGGAGGCCGCCAGCAGCGCGCAGAGGCTCAAGGCTAACGCTGAGTGAGGCTTCATGAACATGAGAGAGACTCCTCTGGAGTGATATCAATCTGACTCCCGGCGGGTGCGCTCGGTTCCACCCGCCGGTAGGAAAGCGTAGCGGCGAACGCATCGACTATCGTTGGCCGAGTGCAAAGAAATTCGGCCCGGACGCCGGAAACCGTTAGGCTATGCACCGTTTTGTCGATTTCTCGAGGTAGTGCCCCCGTGTTTGCCCAATTCGCCCTGCATGAACGCCTGCTGAAAGCCGTGGCCGAGCTTAAATTCGTCGAGCCGACGCCGGTACAGGCCGCAGCGATTCCTCCTGCGCTGGAGGGCAAGGACCTGCGAGTGATCGCCCAGACCGGCAGCGGCAAGACCGCCGCTTTCGTCCTGCCACTGCTCAACCGCCTGCTCGGCGATGGCAACTCCAAGCAGCGCCTGAGCATTCGCGCGCTGATCCTGCTGCCGACCCGCGAGCTGGCGCAGCAGACGCTCAAGGAAGTTGAGCGCTTCGCCCAGTTCACCTTCCTCAAGGCCGGACTGGTTACCGGCGGCGAGGACTTCAAGGTGCAGGCCGCACTGATGCGCAAGATCGACATCCTCATCGGCACGCCTGGCCGTCTGATCGAACATGCCAATGCCGGCAACCTGCCGCTGGATGAGGTCGAGGTGCTGGTGTTCGATGAAGCCGACCGCATGCTCGACATGGGCTTCGCCGAGGACGCCCAGCGTCTGGCCGAGTCCTGCGGGCCGCACCAGACCCTGCTGTTCTCCGCCACCACCGGTGGCAACGGGCTGCGGGAAATGGTCGCCAAGGTGCTCAAGCAGCCGCAGCACCTGATGCTCAACAGCGTCAGCCAGCTCAACGAAGGCACCCGTCAGCAGATCATCACCGCCGACCACAACTACCACAAGGAGCAGCTCGTCGACTGGCTGCTGGCCAACGAGACCTATGACAAGGCCATCGTCTTCACCAATACCCGGGTGCAGGCCGATCGCCTCTACGGCAAGCTGGTGGCGGCCGGGATCAAGGCCTTCGTGCTGCATGGCGAGAAGGACCAGAAGGACCGCAAGCTGGCCATCGAGCGCCTGCGCCAGGGCGCGGTCAAGGTCCTGGTCGCCACCGACGTGGCGGCACGCGGTCTGGACGTCGATGGCCTGGACCTGGTGATCAACTTCGACATGCCGCGTTCCGGTGACGAGTACGTGCACCGCATCGGCCGCACCGGCCGTGCCGGTGGCGAGGGCCTGGCGGTGTCGCTGATCTGCCACAACGACTGGAACCTGATGTCGAGCATCGAACGCTACCTCAAGCAGCGTTTCGAGCGCCGCACCGTCAAGGAACTCAAGGGCGTCTACCAGGGGCCGAAGAACCTCAAGGCCTCGGGCAAGGCCGCCGGCAGCAAGAAGAAAAAGGCCGAGAAGAGAGAGCCGAAGAAAGCTGCCGCGCCCAAGCGCAAGAGCGGCCCGCGCCCGGCCGGCAAACCCTCCGCGCTGGTCAGCGCCGACGGCAGCGCACCGCTCAAGCGCAAGAAGCCGGCCGCCGAGTGATTCCGTAGGGGGGACGACGCTTCACCCGTCCACCGCGCTGTGAACGCAGTGGTGGATGAAAAGAGCGTCATCCACCCCCTGCGGCCTGTCCTCGTGTTTATTCGACGCCGACGAAACCGCCGGTCTGATGCTGCCACAGGCGCGCATACAGGCCGCCATGGGCGATCAGCTCGGCGTGGCTGCCGGTTTCGATGACCTGTCCTTTGTCGATCACCACCAGGCGGTCCATGCGCGCGATGGTCGACAGGCGGTGGGCGATGGCGATCACTGTCTTGCCCTGCATCAGGCTGTCCAGGCTTTCCTGGATGGCCGCCTCCACTTCCGAATCGAGCGCCGAGGTGGCTTCGTCCAGCACCAGGATCGGTGCGTCCTTGAGCAGCACGCGGGCAATGGCGATGCGCTGGCGCTGGCCGCCCGAGAGCTTGACGCCGCGCTCGCCCACCTGGGCGTCCATGCCGCGCCCGCCCTGGCTGTCGTCGAGCGTCGGGATGAAGCTGTCGGCGCGCGCCTTGCGTACTGCCTCCCAGAGCTCGTCGTCACTGGCATCGGGCTTGCCGTAGCGCAGGTTGTCGCGGATCGAGCGGTGCAGCAGGGAGGTGTCCTGGGTCACGACGCCGATATGCGCGCGCAGGCTTTCCTGGGTCACCGTGCCGATGTCCTGGCCGTCGATCAGGATGCGTCCGCTCTCCAGGTCGTAGAGGCGCAGCAGCAGATTGACCAGAGTCGACTTGCCGGCCCCCGACGGGCCGACCAGGCCGATCTTCTCGCCGGGGCGGATGTCGATGTCCAGGCCGCTGATCACCCCGCCGCGCTTGCCGTAGTGAAAGTGGATGTCCTCGAAGCGCACACCGCCGTGCGGCACCTGAATCGGCGTGGCATCCTCGCGGTCGGCGACCTGGCGCGGCTGGACGATGGTCTGCATGCCGTCCTGCACGGTGTCGACGTTCTCGAAGATGCCGTTGACCACCCACATGATCCATTCGGCCATGTTGTTGATGCGGATCACCAGGCCGAGCGCCAGGGCGATGGCGCCTGTGCTGATCAGCGCCTGGCTCCACAGCCACAGCGCCAGAGCGCCGGTGCCGACGATCAGCACGCCATTGAGGCAGGTGATGAGAAAGTCCAGGGCGGTGATGGTGCGCGACTGCAGGCGGAACTTGTCGAGCAGGTCCTGCATGGCTTCGCGTGCGTAGCTTTCCTCTTCCTGCGAGTGGGCGAACAGTTTGAGCGTGGCGATATTGCTGTAGCCATCGACCACGCGGCCCATCACCTTGGAGCGCGCGGCCGAGGCGGCGGCCGAGCGCGCCTTGATGCGCGGTACGAAGTACCACAGCGCGGCGCTGTAGCCGACGATCCACAGGGCCAGCGGCAGCACCAGGCGCAGGTCGGCGGCGGCGAACAGGTACAGCGCGCTGCCGGCGTAGACCACCACGTGCCACAGCGCGTCGATCACCTGCATGGCCGAGTCGCGCAGCGACGGGCCGGTCTGCATCACGCGCTGGGCGACGCGACCGGCGAAGTCGTTCTGGAAGAAGCTCAGGCTCTGCTTGAGTACGTAGCGGTGGTTCTGCCAGCGGATCAGGTTGGTCAGCCCGGGGTTGACCGCCTGGTGTGTGAGCAGGTTGTGCAGGCCGAACACCAGGGGGCGGATGACCAGCGCCACCAGCAGCATCCACAGCAGTGCGTCGCGGTGTTCGGCGAAGAAGCTGCCGGCATCCGTGCTGGCCTGCGCCATGTCGATCAGCTGGCCGAGGAAGCTGAACAGCGCCACCTCGATCACGGCGGCGAAGAAGCCCACGATCAGCACCGCGACCATCAGCGGCCACACCTGTTTCAGGTAGTGGCCGTAGAAGCGCAGCATGCCCGGCGGTGGCGCGATGTCCGGGCTGGGTTTGAAGACGTCGATCAACGACTCGAAGCGGCGAAACAACATTGCAGGCATCCTGCCTCGACATGGAGGGACGCCGATAGTACGCCCTTAGTGCGAGCGAGTCTCAGTCAAAAGTGGTTTCTGCAGTTCGCTGGCCCAGGCCAGCAGCGGCACGTCCAACTCGGGCTGCCAGATGCGCTTGAGCAACAGGTTCAGGTGCTCGATCTCCCCGCGTTCGAAGGGCAGGCGTGCGATGTGTTCCTGTAGCTGCCAGCGACCGTCGCGCAGGTGGGCGAAATCGAAGCGGAACGGATGGAACCCGGTCATGCCCAGGCGCAGGTCGGTGACGATCAGGTGATCGCCGACCTGGTCATAGCGCAGCACGCCACCGGTGAACCAGTCCAGGCGCTCGTGCATGGCCGAGCCCGCGAGCTGTTCGCGCAGGTGCGTACCGCGTGGCAGGCGCTGCAGGTGCGGCGTGTCGTCGTCGAGCCAGCCGACCAGGGCCTCGTGGTAGTCCTCGCCGTCGAGCACGATCACCCGCCAGAGGAGGGTGTTGAACGGCGTCGGGGTGACGAACAGGCGTTCTGCCTGGATGCCCTGGCGCGCCAGTTCCTGCTCCACGCGCTGTTCGGCCATGAACTTGCCGGCCAGGCTGAAACCGATGTACAGCGTCGACAGGGCCAGGGCGACGGCGGGCACGCGCCAGCTCTGCTCGCGTAGCCCGCTGAACAGGCTGATGACCACGGCGGCGATCAGCGGCACGGTATACAGCGGGTCGATGATGAACAGGCTGGACCAGGCCGTGGGTGTCGGCGTCAGCGGCCAGAACAGCTGCGTGCCGTAGCTGGTGAAGGCATCCAGCAGTGGGTGAGTGACGAGCACCAGCCACAGGGTCAGCAGCAGGCGCTGGGCCGAGTAGCCGGGATGAGGCCGAAAGCGCCTGGCCAGCCAGGTCAGCAGCAGGGCGAAGCCGCTGAGCACGAACAGCGAGTGGCTGAAACCTCGGTGGTAGGTCATGTTGGCCACCGCGTCGCCGTACTCCATGATCACGTCCAGATCGGGTACGGTGGCGAGCATGGCGCCGTAGAGCAGAGCCTTGCGTCCCTGCCAGCGGCCGAGCAGTGCGCCCTGGATGCTGGCGCCGAGTACCGCCTGGGTTATGGAGTCCATCGTGTGCTTCCGCAAGAGTAGAGGCCGCTACGTTAGCCGAGGTGCTGCCGGCGTGGCGTGGGGAAATTTCAAGCAAAGATTACAGACCGCAGAGGTATCCTGATGCGCATGTTCATCCAGAAACCCTGCTCATGCTGATTCTGTCCAACAGCGTCCACCTCCCGCTCGATGAAATCGAGCTGACCGCCATTCGCGCCCAGGGCGCCGGCGGGCAGAACGTCAACAAGGTGTCCAGTGCCGTGCACCTGCGCTTCGACAGTCAGGCTTCGTCGCTGCCGCCGTTCTACAAGGAACGCCTGCTGGGGCTTGCCGACAGCCGCGTCACCGCAGACGGCGTGGTGGTCATCAAGGCGCAGCAGTACCGCACCCAGGAGCAGAACCGCGCCGATGCGCTGGAGCGACTGCTCGAACTCATCCGCAGTGCGGTCAAGGTGGACAAGAAGCGCCGCCCGACCAAGCCGACGCTGGGTTCGAAGAAGCGCCGCCTCGATGGCAAGAGCAAGCGTGGGGCGATCAAGGCGGGGCGCGGCAAGGTGGATTTCTAGCGCGTTGCTCAGCGGCGTCCGGCCAGGTAGGTCTGGTAGTCGGGAATGCGGTAGCTGTGCTCGCGCTCCATCAGGCTGCTGCTGAGCAGGTAGTCGGCGCTGCTTTCGTTGCACGCAACCGGAATGTTCCACACCGCAGCGACGCGCAACAAGGCCTTGATGTCGGGGTCGTGCGGCTGCGGTTCGAACGGGTCCCAGAAGAACACCAGCATGTCCACGCGCTGCTCGGCGATGCGTGCGCCGATCTGCTGGTCACCGCCCAGCGGGCCGCTGATCATGCTTTCCACCGGCAGCTCCAGGCGCTGGCCCAGCAGCAGGCCCGTGGTGCCGGTCGCCAGCAGCTGGTGCTGGCGCAGCCGCTCGCGCTGGCGCTCGCACCAGTCGAGAAGGAAGCTCTTGCAGTGGTCGTGGGCGACCAGGGCGATGCGCTTGCGAGCGGGCAAGGTCGCCTGGGTGAAGCTGATGCGGCTCATCGGACCTCCTCTTTCAGTTCATGCGCGCCAGGAGCAGGCAGTTGTCCAGCATGCGGTTGGAGAAGCCCCACTCGTTGTCATACCAGGCCATGACCTTGAGCAGCCGGCCGCTGACCTTGGTGTGGTTGGCATCGAAGATCGACGACAGCGGATTGTGGTTGAAGTCGCAGGACACCAGCGGCAGCGCGTTGTAGCCGAGCACCGGCGAGCGTTCGCTGGCCGCCTTGAGCAGGGCGTTGACCTCGGTCGCGTCGGTGTCGCGTTTGACCTGCAGGGTCAGGTCGACCAGCGAGACGTTGATCACCGGCACCCGCACCGCCATGCCGGTGAGCTTGCCCGCCAGCTCCGGCAGGACCAGGCCGACGGCCTCGGCGGCGCCGGTCTTGGTCGGGATCATCGACTGGGTGGCCGAGCGTGCGCGATAGGGGTCGCTGTGATAGACGTCGGAAAGGTTCTGGTCGTTGGTGTAGGCGTGAATGGTGGTCATCAGGCCCTGTTCGATGCCCAACTCGCGTTGCAGCACCTGAGCCACGGGCGCCAGGCAGTTGGTGGTGCAGGAGGCGTTGGAGATGATCTGCATGGCCGGCGTCAGGACCTCGTCGTTGACCCCGTAGACCAGCGTCGCGTCGGCCCCTTTGGCCGGGGCCGAGATCAGCACCTTGCGCGCACCCGCTGCCAGGTGTGCGGCGGCCTTGTCGCGTTCGGTGAACAGCCCGGTGCATTCGAGCACCACGTCGACCTGGTGTGCCCGCCACGGCAGGTCGGCGGGGTTGCGGATGGCGCTGACGGCGATGCGGTCACCCTTGATCCACAGGCTTTCGCCATCGACCCGCACCTCCTCGGGAAAATGCCCGTGTACGCTGTCATAGTGCAGCAGGTGGGCGTTGATCGCGCTGTCACCCAGGTCGTTGATCGCCACGACCTGCAGCTGCTGGCGGTAGTTCTGGGTATAGAGTGCTCGCAGCACGTTGCGACCGATGCGGCCAAAACCATTGATGGCGATTCGTAGCGTCATGGTGAAGGTCTCGTAATTTTGTTGTTAGAATTACAAGATTATTCCCGTTGGCGTGGAAATCAAGCCCAATGAGTGGCAGAATTTTGTTGTAAATATAAATATGCGCTAGCTGTTAACCTGGAGATTCCTCATGCATCCCCGTGTTGTCGAAGTGACCGACCGTCTTATCCAGCGCAGCCGAGCCACGCGCCAGCGCTACCTCGAGATGATTCGCACGGCGGCCAGCGAAGGGCCGCAGCGCGGCAAGCTGCAGTGCGCCAACTTCGCCCATGGTGTTGCCGGTTGCAGCGGGCACGACAAGCAGACGTTGCGGCTGATGGATGCGGCCAACGTCGCCATCGTGTCCGCCTACAACGACATGCTGTCGGCGCATCAGCCGTATGAGCGGTTCCCCGAGCAGATCAAGCAGGCCCTGCGCGAGCTGGGTTCGGTCGGGCAGTTCGCCGGTGGCGTGCCGGCCATGTGCGACGGCGTCACGCAGGGCGAGCCGGGCATGGAACTGGGTATCGCCAGTCGTGAAGTGATCGCCATGGCCAGCGCGGTGGCGCTGTCGCACAACATGTTTGATGCCGCGCTGTACCTGGGGGTCTGCGACAAGATCGTTCCGGGCCTGCTGATGGGCGCGCTGCGCTTCGGTCACCTGCCGTCGCTGTTCGTCCCGGCAGGGCCGATGACCTCGGGCCTGTCCAACAAGGAAAAGGCTGATGTGCGGCAGCGCTACGCCGAGGGCAAGGCGAGCCGCGACGAGCTGCTCGCGGCGGAGATGGCGGCCTACCACGGGCCGGGCACCTGCACCTTCTACGGCACCGCCAACACCAACCAGTTGCTGATGGAAGTGATGGGACTGCATCTGCCGGGCGCCTCCTTCATCAATCCGGGCACGCCGCTGCGCGATGCCCTGACCCGCGAGGCCGCGCAGCAGGTCACGCGCCTGACCCGGCAGAGCGGCCAGTTCATGCCCATCGGCGAGATCGTCGACGAGCGCTGCCTGGTCAACTCCATCGTTGCCCTGCACGCGACGGGCGGCTCGACCAATCACACCCTGCACATGCCGGCCATCGCCCGTGCCGCCGGGATCCTGCTGACCTGGCAGGACATGGCCGACCTGTCCGAGGTGGTGCCGACCCTGGCGCACGTCTACCCCAACGGCAAGGCCGACATCAATCACTTCCAGGCTGCCGGTGGCATGGCCTTCCTCATCCGTGAACTGCTGGATGCCGGCCTGCTGCATGAAGAGGTCAATACCGTGGCCGGGCGCGGCTTGTCGCGTTACACCCGCGAGCCCTTCCTCGAAGCCGGCAAGCTGGTATGGCGTGACGGGCCGAGTGCGAGCCTCGAGGAAAGCGTGTTGCGTCCGGTGGCCCGGCCCTTCTCGGCCGAGGGTGGCCTGCGCCTGATGCAGGGCAACCTGGGGCGTGGGGTGATGAAGGTGTCTGCGGTGGCGCCGGAGCACCAGGTGGTCGAAGCGCCGGCGCTGGTCTTCGAGGACCAGCTGGAGCTGGTGGAAGCCTTCAAGGCCGGCAGGCTGGAGCGCGATTTCGTTGCCGTGGTGCGCTTTCAGGGACCGCGCAGCAACGGCATGCCGGAGCTGCACAAGATGACGCCTTACCTCGGTGTGCTGCAGGACCGGGGCTTCAAGGTGGCGCTGGTGACGGACGGGCGCATGTCCGGCGCCTCCGGCAAGATCCCGGCGGCCATTCATGTGTGTCCGGAAGCGTTCGACGGCGGGCCGCTGGCGCGGGTGCGCGATGGCGACGTGCTGCGTGTCGATGGTCGCAGCGGTGAATTGCTCCTGAAAGTCGCAGACGCCGAGCTGGCTTCCCGTGAACTGGCGGCCAGGCCGGCGCCGGCCAGTGGCTGCGGGCGCGAGCTGTTCGCCTTCATGCGTCACAACTTCAGCACGGCGGAGCAGGGCGCCAGCGCCTTCACCGAGAGCCTCGAATCCTTGACCTGAACAGGGGCGGTGGGCAACGCGAAGCGTGTCCACCGCCTGTCCGGGTGGTGGATGAAAGACGCGTCATCCACCCGGCGTGTTATCAGATGCCTTGCGGAATCTCTTCGCCGCCCAGTGCGGTGAACAGCTCCGGGAGGAACTCCACCAGGGTCATCATCATCAGCACGAAGCTGGCATCCTGCTGGGCCAGGGCGTCATCGCCACCGTCCTGCTCGGCCTGCTCCTGCAGGACGTCCTCGAAGCGCAGGCGCTTGATGGTCAGCTTGTCGTCGAGCACGAACGACAGCTTGTCCTGCCAGGCCAGCGACAGCTGGGTGACCTGCTTGCCGGTGGACAGGTGCAGCTGGATTTCCTCGCTGGTCAGGTCCTGGCGCTTGCAGCGCACCACGCCACCGTCTTCGTGGGTGTCGCGCAGCTCGCACTCGTCGAGCACGAAGAAGCCCTCGGCGGCACTCTGGTTCTTCAGCCAGTCGGTCAGGGTAGCGGTCGGTGCGATCTTCACCGACAGCGGACGTACCGGCAGCGAGCCGATGGCCTCGCGCAGGGTGGAGAGCAGGTCCTCGGCTTTCTTGGCGCTGGCGCTGTCGACCAGGATCAGGCCCTGCTTCGGCGCGATGGCCGCGAAGGTGCCGGACTTGCGGATGAAGGCGCGAGGCAGGAAGGCCTGGACGATCTCGTCTTTGATCTGATCGCGCTCCTTCTTGTACACCTTGCGCATCTGGGTGTTCTCGATCTCGTCGACCTTCTCCTTCAGCGCGTCACGCACCACCGAGCCCGGCAGGATGCGCTCTTCCTTGCGCGCGCCGATCAGCAGGAAATCACCGCTGACATGCACCAGCGGGGCATCGGCACCCTTGCCGAAGGGTGCGGTGAAGCCGTAGGTGGTCAGCTCCTGGCTGGCGCAGGGACGGGCCTGTTTGCCGGACAGTGCGGCTTCCAGCGCGTCGGCGTCGAACGGGATGTCCTGAGTGAGGCGGTAGACCAGCAGGTTACGAAACCACATGAGCAGGTGACTCTCCATTGGTGTTGAGGTCGCGGGGTGGCGCCATCCATGAACCTTTCCCGCATGAGAAAGGAGGCGCACCGCGACAGATGAAGGTGATGGACAGGGATTCGTCCACTCGGCACAGAGCGCGCATTATTCTCCGCTGGCGGGCTCAGGCCAACCCTGACCACGGTGCGTCGAGAAAATTCGCTGGTCTCACCTAAGTTCTTGCTGGGCCGGTAAATTTTTTTGCAAAGAGGGCTTGCCAAGGTGCGGATCGCTCTCTAGAATGCGCCCCACTTCGAGAGCGAATGGGTGGTTAGCTCAGCCGGGAGAGCATCTGCCTTACAAGCAGAGGGTCGGCGGTTCGATCCCGTCACCACCCACCAATCTCGCAGTTACGCGCAGCGGTAGTTCAGTCGGTTAGAATACCGGCCTGTCACGCCGGGGGTCGCGGGTTCGAGTCCCGTCCGCTGCG
>NZ_SUKD01000083.1:0-298 GCF_013357275.1 Pseudomonas sp. BMW13
CGGCGAGTGGTTCGGCAGCCAGTACTACGGCCTGCAGCCCGACCTGATGACCATCGCCAAGGGGCTGACCAGCGGCTACGTGCCGATGGGTGGCCTGATCGTCAGCGACAAGGTGTTCGAGGTGATCGAGGCGCATGGCGATTTCAATCATGGCTTCACCTATTCCGGACATCCGGTGGCGGCGGCGGTGGGCCTGGAGAACCTGCGCATCCTCAAGGAAGAGGGCATCGTCGAGCGGGTGAAGGCGGAAACGGCACCGTATTTGCAGAAGCGTCTGCGCGAGCTGGCGGATCACCCG
>NZ_SUKD01000084.1:0-208 GCF_013357275.1 Pseudomonas sp. BMW13
CGTCGGCTGGATGTAATAGCCGCTGGCCAGGTCGCCCTCCAGGCGCTCGGCCGCCCCGCCGGTGAGCACCTGGGCGCCTTCCTGCTGGGCGATCTCCAGGTAGCTGAGGATCTTGTCGAACTGCTGCTGAGAGGCCTGGGCGCCGACCATGGTGTCGGTGTCCAGCGGGTTGCCGCGCTTGATCTGCTTGACCTTCTTCATCACCTCG
>NZ_SUKD01000085.1:0-217 GCF_013357275.1 Pseudomonas sp. BMW13
GGTCGGCTCGCACATCCTCAAGTGCGCGGCCGAGAACATCATCCCGTCCACCGTCGAGCTGGGCGGCAAGTCGCCGAACATCTTCTTCGCCGACATCATGAACGCCGAGCCGGCCTTCATCGAGAAGGCCGCCGAGGGCCTGGTGCTGGGCTTCTTCAACCAGGGCGAGGTGTGCACCTGCCCGTCGCGCGCGCTGGTGCAGGAGTCGATCTACGAG
>NZ_SUKD01000086.1:0-217 GCF_013357275.1 Pseudomonas sp. BMW13
GGTCGGCTCGCACATCCTCAAGTGCGCGGCCGAGAACATCATCCCGTCCACCGTCGAGCTGGGCGGCAAGTCGCCGAATATCTTCTTCGCCGACATCATGAACGCCGAGCCGGCCTTCATCGAGAAGGCCGCCGAGGGTCTGGTGCTGGGCTTCTTCAACCAGGGCGAGGTGTGCACCTGCCCGTCGCGCGCGCTGGTGCAGGAGTCGATCTACGAG
>NZ_SUKD01000087.1:0-280 GCF_013357275.1 Pseudomonas sp. BMW13
AGTGTCGTCACCCGGGAAATCGTAGGTGCTCAGCAGGTCGCGAACTTCCATCTCGACCAGTTCCAGCAGCTCAGCGTCGTCAACCATGTCGGCCTTGTTCAGGAACACGACGATGTACGGTACGCCAACCTGACGGGACAGCAGGATGTGCTCGCGAGTTTGCGGCATCGGGCCGTCGGCAGCCGAGCAGACCAGGATCGCGCCGTCCATCTGGGCAGCACCGGTGATCATGTTCTTCACGTAGTCGGCGTGGCCCGGGCAGTCAACGTGCGCGTAGTGA
>NZ_SUKD01000011.1:0-71168 GCF_013357275.1 Pseudomonas sp. BMW13
CGGCTACAATGAACTGCGCATCGAGGACCGCAAGGGCGCCGAGCAGATCTACGTCCACGCCCAGCGCGACTGGGACGAGAACATCGAGCACGACCAGAAGATCCGCGTCGGCAACGAACGCCACGACACCGTCGAGGCCAATGCCTACAGCCACTTCAAGGCCGAAGAACACCGCACCACTCACGCCGATCGCAAGACCGAGATCAAGGCCAACGACCACCTCACCGTCGGCGACAGCCAGCACATCAAGCTGGGCAACGGCCAGTTCATCCAGGCCGGCCAGGAAATTCACCTCAGCAGCGGCCTCAAGGTCGTGCTCGAAGCCGGCAGCGAACTGACCCTCAAGGGCGGCGGCAGCTTCATCAAGCTCGACGGCGGCGGCGTGACCCTGGTCGGGCCGGTGATCAAGATCAACTCCGGCGGCGCAGCGGGCAGCGGTTCGGGGGCAGCGCCGGTGTTGCCTGGCGCGGTGAGGCCGGCGGATGCGGACAAGGCGGGGGAGTTGCTGGTGCCGGCGCAGAAGCAGGCGCTACTGCAGAAAAAACCACTCTGCGCCATTTGCGAGGCAGCCAAGGCGAGGGCGGAAAATGTCTGAGGTCATGACGTCCTTACCCCATGATCTGCCTTGGCATAGCAACTGCTATTTGCTGCTCGACGGCGTAAGCGTGCAGAGCCTTCCACAAAAACTCTATCAGTGGTCTGAGCAACCGAATTTCGAGCCGCTGTATCTCGGAACGGACTTGAGCGAACTCAACGAGCTCTCCCCGTGCCTAATCGCCATTGACAACCCAGGCGATCCAGTCCTTGACGCCTTCCTTGCCAATGCAGCGCAGGAGTGGGGCTACCTGATTTTCACCAGCAATACGCTCGATGAGGTTACCCAGCATTTGCGCTGGCTTGTAAAAGTGCAAACCACAGCGCAGCAGGCGTTCATCCTGCGCCTGGCGGATCCTGCCGTGGCTCATGCGCTATTCACTGTTGGCAACCCAATGCTTTTTGGCCCAATCGAGTACCTATGCATACCCGATAGCGCAGAAGCAACCTGGCACGTACAACATGCCCCGGAGACAAAACCCACCAAGGACCATGGCCACCCTTACAGCTTGAGTGACTCAGAAGTAAGAGCGCTCGAAAACGTCAGCTTCCGGCAAACGATCCTGACCTTGGACGCGCACCTCCAGACGTTCTTTCCCCACTATCAAGCCGCACTCCACGGCGCGGAGCGTCATCAGCACCTACGCGAACTGGCTAACAAGGCTTACCAACTCAACCTGTGCTCCGAAAGAGAAATTTTTCTATTCGCCAATATTTTCGGCTTTCTTGGAGACGCTGCACTGGAACAGCATTCGGACATTACTCAATTGTTAGAAGCCTCTTCGTCACGTCCGCCAGCAGAGCGGGTAGAACAAGCTGCATATCTGGCAGAACAGCGCGCCACGCAGAGACAAGGAATGACCTCATGACAGCGCACACACCTTCTCACAATAACGCCAACCAGGCAGCCAAGGCAGCCTCCTGTGGCGACAGCCGCTCGGCCACCAGCACATGTCCATTGATGAAGGTCGAAGTACAACTGATTCCACTGCGCTACGGGCTGACCGAATGGGTCGATCCATCCTCTGAGCTGTCAATGCCCTTCACGCTGAAGACCCGTCCTCTGGGGATTCGCCTTGTGCGTGACGGTTTTCTCTACATCATCGATAACGGCACGGGTTATCTCCACGAGTACAAGATCGAAAAAGGCGCCATTACCAAGCTGCTGTGGAAAGATACCGAGGTTCGCGCCGACACTCGTACCAATGCCATTGGCGAGCCACATTTGATCTTCCCCAGATCCAGCACACTGCATGTGGCCTACTCCGAACTGCAATGGACAGCCCGCAAATGTACGCAGGTGCTGGCCAGCCAGGAGGATCGCGACTACTTCATGCAGCGGGTGAATCTGAAACAGGCAGATCCCGAGCAAGGCGGCACACACTTGCTAACTCGTGAGCAGACGGAAAAATGGCTGGCTGAAGTCGTTCAGAACAAGGTTCATCGTGACGAGCAAGGTCAGCAAACCTACCCCGATCATCAAAATCGACCTCCCCTGGTGGAGCCGCACCCGGAGGAACTACAGGACTATGTCTGGGAAGATCCAGCACAATTTCGTGATACCCATATTGGTGAGTTGACAGACAAGATTCTGCCGACGTACGAGCATGATGCACTCTTTTTGGTGCTGCGCGACGATATAGGCATCATGCGCGATCTGGCACAGTTTCAGGACAAGGTGGTCGGCTGGATCGGCGAATGGCGTGATGGCGGCGCACAGCCAGGTGCCAACGAACGCGACTACATGATCGCCTGCTATATCGAATCGCGGACACAAATCAGTGCCGACGAATTATCCAAGCTGGACGACAGCAAGGCTCAAGCGCTGGTAGACGACATTGCCAAGCTGCCCGAACCCGAACAGCAGCAAACCCGAAAAGCTCTGATCGACTACTTGAATGGTGCCCCTCTGCCCCGGCCAATGGACCCCACGACGCCAGAGCCTTTGCACAGAGCCCAGGAGCGCCAGTTCACCAGAAATCAGCTGAGGTCTGCAAATCAGCCGCTCGTAGAGCGCCATTTAGACACCATCATTCGGGTCAAGAAGGATCTGGGTGAGCAAGTCAGCGATGTACTCAATGGCGCGAAACTGGGCCAGCGAGGGATCAATGACCTGATCGACCGCCCAGCCATGGATGCCTTTCTGGACGCTAATCGGGCCAAGCTGCAACGCTGGGATGCCCTGCTAGAGCGGATCAGTATCGACCGAACGGAAATGACCACTGAGCTGCGCTTTCATCGCGCAGCCTGGTATTACGATGCCCAGCAGGCCGAGCAAGTCGGCCTTGCATTCGCCACCCAATATGCCTGCCTGAAAGACATCGGTCGCTGCGATGCCGCCAATGAAAAGCTCTACGCCTGGCTGGAAAAAAATCCACAGTACGACCGCCCGCTATTCCACACCCTAGCGCTGAATACCCAAAGCGAACTGGCAGCGCAGTATGTACTGCTGGGTTTGTCCACCTATGGCGCTGCTGCCGCCATCGATCACTGGCTGGGCAAGCTGAAAGAAATCGAACAAGGCAAGATCCCGGCACTGGACGAGCTACCTGAAACGACCCAAGCCCTGGGGCATAGCGCTCAATCCACGCTTGATCCCGCACTGAGCTTTGGCATCAGCAAAACCATGCAGACCTTCTTCGAGGAAGTGGGGCAACAGAAGGTACCTGATCTCGAGGGGCTGTTTCGCCGCTTGCCCAAAGCCCTACCCAAGCGTCTGCTCGACGCGGCGAAGCGTGAAGGCCTGACTTTCGTCGTCGCCAGCGAGGCGGAAAAAGCCGCGTTGGTAGAAGACCTGAAAGAAGTGCTGACCAATCGCGCAGAGCTCAAGCGCCTCAAGAAGCAGCGAGGAGTGATCATCAGCAATGCCGACAATGGCCACAAAGCACCACGCGCACAGGCACTGCAACTCGAAATAGACAGGGTTCGCGCCCAACTTGATAGGCTCGAACCTCGCCTGGCGGCAGCCATAAGCCCTATCGCCGAAGTGCCACAGAACAGCGTGCGCGTGGCTGGCGCAGCCCCTGGGCGCGCCGGCATCACCCTGATTCTGCCTCCAGCCGAGCTGCAGGAAGTGGCGACAGGGCTGCGCAATATTCGCAATGGTTACGGCACTGCCGGCACCCTCGGCAAGCTGGGTGACGGTGTGGGGCTGGCGGTATTTGTGGCGCAGTTGGTGAATTTGGTGCAAGTGGTCAGAGAGACTCTTAGGCAGCCAGCCGATAAAAAAGACCTCATGCCGTTCACTGGCGCCGTTATGACCACCGGCGCTGCGGGCTTCGCTGCCGCCCAGTCCATTGCCAATACTGCACTTGAGGCCAGAGCCGCACAATTGGTGAAAGGGCTACAGAACCATGCCCTGACAGCCACTAATGTGCAGATGGGCAAACTACATTTCGGCCTTGGTTTAATAGCCTATGGCGCAGGTATGTTCGCTGCTGCCATCAGCAGCAGGGCACATTACAACGAATGGTTAGGGGCAGTACAAAGCGGCAACGCTCAAGCACAGCAAGGTGCTGTCATTGCACTGGCAGGCTCAAGCGGCATGTTCGGTACTAGTGGTTACGGGTTTGCCCATACCATTCGTGCTGGCGGTGAGGTTGTCAAACATCTATCCAACGCTGCAGCGCGGCGCACCGCCTGGGCACTGGCCGGGCCGCGCCTGGCAAGCGTTTTCTTCCGTTTCAATATCGCCGGCGCCCTGTTCACCGCCCTGGAGCTGGGCGGCACCTGGTGGTACAACCGCAACAATACCGACGCCCATGACGACTGGCTGCTCAGCACGCCCTGGAGCCAGGATGCAGAAAAACGCAAGGACTATACGCTGGAGACCTACCAACAGACCTTGCTTGGGGTGATTCAACGGCCCTCGGCAGCAGTTATCCACGGCAGCCACGATAGCTGGTGGCGAGACCTGCTGCTGCCACCCAAACGTATCGATATCGCCCTGGCGTTCCCAGGTCTGAGCCAGGCAGCGCTTGAGCAGCCTCTTGCCGGGCAACCCGCCGCACGGCTTAGCCTCAGCGCCTATCGCATCCGCACCGTGCGTTATGAAAAAGGAGAATCCATGGTCAGGTGGCACCCGCTCCATGAACTGGGGCTGGAACTGGCCGCCAGTTCACCGCTGGCACTCCGGGTCGAACGCCCACAGCCCATGGACGCAGCCATTGGCGGGTACACCCAGGAAGAACTGCTACTGGAGCTAAGGGTCGAACGCCTCAACGAGCGCGGCCAGTATCGCGAAGAACGCCACACCATCCGCCTTGCCCCCGATAAGCCAGGCGAATATTCCGCCAACCAGGCAACCATTCAAGGTCAGCCCGCAGCCAGGCTGCAGATCGACCCTTTGCTATTACTGGATGCCCAAGATGCCGCAAACCGCTGATACTCAAACCGCCGCCCCACCGGGCCTGGATAAACCACACAAGGCAGGGGATGGCCAGGGCTTTCCAGGCGGGCGGGTTAGCTACCTAGCGCCACTGCCACTCCCAACAGGTGAGCCTCCCCATGACTATGCCCATGCCATTGGTGAGGTGAATGACACCTATCTCAGTTTTGGGACGGGCTTGCCACCTGTATTTGGTTGGCAACTAAGGTTGGGAGGCCCATTTGCCGTCGGAATTATCATGCCAGTTATTTTGTCCCCTCTTCTTGCTGCCTTGCTGACTCCCTTGGTCGGTGGGACGCTTCTTGACACTTGGCAAATGACCGCCGGAGCTTTTGAAACAGGACTAAAGATAGGCTCAGTGGGCACACTGGCAATGCTAGTCCTAGCCCTAGCCATCTGGTGGCACAATCACATTCAACACAAAACCGTAACTGCATCGCGCTTCAACCGCCAACGCCGTGAAGTTTGCTTTGTACCCGAGGGGCATACCGAGCCCATCTTCGTCCCTTGGGAGCAGGTCTCCGCCTGGGTAATCGAGGCGCGTGGGGTTACCCAGTACGGCGTACAAAGCCAGTTCGCCATGGGCGTGGGGTTTCACCATACGCCAAGTGGGCAGGACTACACCCTGGAGTTCGCCACCAGCGGCCTGGGCATGGCCATCGGCAACTGGGAGGCCATTCGCGCCTATATGGATCACGAGATCCATAGCCTCAAGGACATTCAGGATTCCTCCGACCTGCAAAGCCCGGACGACCCACCTCATGAAGGCCTGCACACTTTCTACAACGCCAGAGAGCGCATGCGCCGCCGCTACCACGAAGGCGAGGTTGGCAAGTGGTATGTGCTTGGCTGGTATCTCTACCATCTATGCACTTTGTGGACGCTACCTTTCCACCTTACGGAGTGGGACATAGGTCGGGTCAAACGCATGCACCAGCGCAACGTTCCCGAAGCCATGCGCGCTTGGTCAGAGCCGCTACCGCCTGAGCAATGGGCCAAGCCCAGTGCCGAACTGCTCAGGCAACGTGAACTGCTGGCAAACCTGCACCAACGTCATCCCCAAAGCTCAATCTTCGACTTGATGGCCGAGGTGGGGCGCATGACAGCAACTGATAGGAAACGGGCCCGTGCCGCAGACCGCTGATACGCCCCCACCCGGCCGGGACAAAACGCCCAAAGCCGCGGATAGCCAGAGCTTTCCAGACGGAGGGCCAGACCACTTATAGCCTCTGGTCGAGCAGAATGGCGCAGCGAAAGCTGGTACTTGAGTAATAATTTTTCTGAACTGGGTTGTCAGGCCAACGCCGAACCGTATTTGCAGACTGCCAGCCTAACTCTGAAAAATCAGAGCCGCGCCTAACTTTTTGGGTACCTGTCTCTGGCCCTCGCGGATTATCAACAGGTGAACTCCGATAGTAATCAGCGCCATACCAATCATTGACCCAATCGGTTGCGTTACCCGCCACATCATATAGGCCCAATGGATTCGAGGCGAACTGCCCAACGGGATGTATATCTGCGTCCTCATCACGAGGGATATTACGCCCATAGTCCAGGCTTCCCGTATCCGTAGGGAATTGCACGTACTGCCCACGATTACGGGCGGCATATTCCCATTGAGCCTCAGTTGGTAAGTCAACTGGATAACCACTTAGCTGGCCCAGCCACAGACAATAACTCTTGGCTTCTTGCCAATCTTTGAGCGAGGCGGGATTATTTTTTTAATAACGAAACTGTAGGTCTTCTCGATCACGATACTCCACATCGAACAAAGGTAAGCCCTGGCTGGTGCGAAACAGATCAAAATCCCCCAACCGAGTCTGGTAACTCGCCAGGTAGTAGCTGCTCAAACGCACCTGATGTAGATAGTCATCGTCGAACGCGGGGTAATTGGGCACAGCTCATCCGGCTCGTAGCCATAGGGCCAGGTACCCATATTGGTCTGGTCGAAATCGCAGGGCGCGCCAAAGTCGCCCATCTCGAACTCACCACCCTCGATAAACACCATCTCATCCAGCGAGCGCACCACCGCCCCAAGAATCTGGCGGCGCACTTCAGACGAGAGCTTGGGGTACTGCGCATCAATGCGCTCGGTGATGGCAGCAACCTTTTCCGGGCTAAGCTTTTCGCTTTTGGGCAAGGACTGCGACTGCGCCTGGCAGCCAACGAGCAACATGGGTGATAAAAGGAGGAGTATCAGTCGCTTGTTCATGGCAACGTCCTTGTCAGATTAAGTTGGCCAATCAGGCAGGCCCGTCAGAAAACACTTCTAACTCTGCGTACGACCTTACCTAGCGCAGGGCATGCGACGCCAAGCTCAAGTCTCAGCTATGAGGAGCTCGTCATATCAAAACGTAAGCGAGCCTGTGACTGAAACTATGCCAACTAGTTCTGAACTTTCCGAGTCTGCTGGCGGGCGAGCGTGGATACCAGGAGCAAAACCAGCAATCCCAATCCGCTCGCACCGACAAACAACCCCTCATACCCCACTCCCTTGGCCAACACGCCACTGCCGGCCCCGACGAAACCGGACAGCAGCAACTGCGCCGACGCCTGCAGGGTGAAGTCGGCGCCTTCGTGTTCGGGGCGGCACATGCGCATCATGGCGGCGAACAGGGCGACGGTGGACATGCCGTCGGCCACCTGCTCGAACAGGGTCACGGCATACACCAGCCCGGTGTTGGCGCCCTGCCCCACCAGCAAGGCCAGCGCAGCGATGCCGAGCGCCTGCAGGGCGCCGAACAGGATCAATGCCCGCAGCACGCCGATGCGGGCGTAGAGCAGGCCGCCGAGCAGGGCGCCACCGATGCCGGCCAGGCTGCCGATCAGGGTCAGCTGGCCCAGCTGGGCGGTACTCCAGCCCTGGTCCACCAGCATCGGTTTGATCATCGGCGAGCCTAGCGAGTCGCCCAGCTTGAAGGTCAGCACCACCGCCAGCCACAGCAGCATGCCGGGCTGTGCCAGCAGGCCGCGATAATGGCTCAGCAGTAGACGCGGGCCGAGGGCGCTTTCTGCCAGGGCGGGCTGGAAAGGCAGGAGCCGGCGCTCGGGAAACAGCAGGATCGGCACGCTCATCAGCAGGACCAGCCCGGCCAGCAGGCCGAGCGCCAGATTCCAGCCCAGCGGGTCGATCACCAGCAGCAGGCCGCTGCCGCTGACGATCATGCCGACCTTGTAGCCGCCCACCTGCAGGCTGTTGCCCAGGCCGCGCCAGCGCTCCGGCAGCAGACGCACGGTCAGGCCGTCGGTGGCGACGTCCTGGGTGGACGCCAGCAGGTTGATCAGCACGAGCAGGCCGAGCAGCAGCCACAGGCCGGAGCCGAACAGGGTCTGCGGCGCGAGCAGCGCCAGCGCGGCCAGGCAGACCACGACACCACTCTGCAGCGGCAGGATCCAGCCGCGATGGTGGCCGAGGCGGGGTGAGGCCAGCCGGTCGACCCAGGGCGCCCACAGCGCCTTGAGCAGCCAGGGCAACGCCAGCAGCTTGAGCAGGCCGATCAGCGCCAGGTCGACACCATGCTGACGCAACAGCACCGGCAGCGAATGGGCGATCAGCCCGGAGGGCAGGCCTTGCGCGCAATACAGCGACGCCAGCAGCACCAGCGTGGCATTGGACGGGCGAGAGGCGGATGGCGACATGGCAGGCGCTCGCGGCAAAAGCGCAAGCCTAGTGGTTTGCGCCTGCGAGCGGCAACGCAGCGGTGGTTACAGTTCGTAGCGCAGTGGGTCGCGGCTGAAGCCCCTCCCACAACAGCCTTGCCAGCCCGCAGCCCGAAGGCAATCCGGGGCGTCGCTCGCGCAAGCTCCGGCGGATCTTCCTGTGCGTAGGGTGGATGACGCCTTTTTCATCCACCATCAAGGGCTCGGGCCGGCGTTTATCCGGTAGAGCGCTGCAGCGCGCTCCACCCTACAGGCTGTTCAGGCACTCGCTCAGGCCGTTGGCCAGGTTTTCCAGCAGCAGTGGGTAGGCCGTGGCATCGACCGGCAAGGTGCCGCCCAGTGCATCCAGCTCGGCCAGTCTGACCGGCAGGCCGGCGGTGAGGGTTTCCGCCAGGCGCGGGCGCAGCGGCGGCTCGCTGAACACGCAACTGGGCCCCGCAGCCTGCAGACGCTCACGCATCGCCGCGACATGCCGCGCCCCTGGCTGCACTTCGGTCAGCACGCTGAATACGCCGGCATGCTTGAGGCCATACGCTGCCTCGAAATAGTCGAAGGCCTCGTGGAAGACGAAATAAGGCTTGCCCTGCAGCGCCGCCAGTTGCGGACGAATGCGCCCGTCGAGCGCATCCAGGCGCTGTTCGAATGCCTGCAGGTTGGCGGCATAGCGCGCCGCATTGGCCGCGTCCAACGCGCTCAGGTCGGCCGCCATGCGCGCCGCGATCACCTTGGCATTGACCGGTGACAGCCACAGATGGGCATCCAGGCTGCCCGGGCGGTGGTCGTGGTCATGCCCGAGGTCCTCATCGGCGTGATCCTCCCCGTGCCCAGCATGCTCCTCGTGGCTGTCGCCGAAGTGACGCAGGGCCATGCCTGGCAGATCCTGCACGGCCACCTGCGGTTTCTGGCGATTGTTCAGCACGCGCGGCAGGAAATTCTCCAGGTCCGCGCCCACCCAATAGAGCAGATCGGCATCGCGCACCCGGCGCACGTCGGAAGGACGCAACGCGTAGTGGTGCGGCGAGGCGCCGGGCGGCAGCAGCACCTCGGGCGCGCCAACGCCATCCTGCACGGCCGCCGCGATCAGTTGCAGCGGTTTGATGCTGGTCAGGACACGCACCTCGGCCTGGGCGCTGGCGACGAAGAACAGGGCGATAAGACAGATAAGACGCGACACGGGACATACTCGGATTGGATGGGTGGACATCTCTGCAAACCTGGGCGCGGCAGCCAGCGCAAGGCGCAAGACCAACGGACATATCAGCCAGAGGCTGGTCCGAAGGCTGAGCGCCAGCGAGTCCGGCAGGCGAGAAGATGCAGTTTACCTACGGTAAATGAGCATTCTGGACCTGGTTTCAACGCAGCGATGGCAACGCAGGTGGTTTTTAGAGACGCACTGAGCGAGTAATATAATAACGTCTCCTACCAGCGCCGTCCTTGCCCATGACCGACACGCCACTGGCCTCGCGCCCCCATGATCACTCCCGCTGCGTCAGTCATGCCCTGGCTGAGGCCGAAGCCATCTGTGCCCGCCAGGGCCTGCGCCTCACCACCCTGCGCAAGCGCGTGCTGGAGCTGGTATGGGCCAGCCACAAGCCTCTCGGCGCCTACGACATCCTCGGCGTACTCAGCGAGGAAGATGGCCGCCGTGCCGCGCCGCCTACCGTCTATCGCGCGCTGGATTTCCTCCTGGAGAACGGCCTGGTGCATCGCATTGCGTCGCTCAACGCCTTCGTCGGCTGCAGCCATCCTGAGCATGCCCACCAGGGCCAGTTCCTGATCTGCCGGGTGTGCCATGCCGCGACCGAGCTGGAACAGCCGGCCATCAGCCAGGCGATCGTCGACGGCGCCGCAGGCGTCGGTTTCGCGGTGGAAAGCCAGACCGTGGAAGTGGTCGGCCTCTGCGCCGGCTGCAAGGACGAGCGATGAGCGACGCGCTGATCCAGCTGCAGGGCGTGGCCGTCGGATTCAACGGCCAGGCCGTGCTGGACGACGTTCAGCTCAGCGTGAGACCTGGCGAGATCGTCACCCTGATCGGCCCCAACGGCGCCGGCAAGACCACCCTGGTGCGCGTCGTGCTCGGCCTTCTGCAGCCGGACCGGGGCAAGGTCCGGCGTGCGCCACGCCTGCGCATCGGCTACATGCCGCAGAAGCTGCATGTCGACGCCACCCTGCCGCTGTCGGTGCTGCGTTTCCTGCGCCTGGTGCCGGGGGTGGACCGCAAGCGCGCCCTCGCGGCGCTGGCCGAGGTCGGCGCCGAACAGGTGATCGACAGCCCGCTGCAGAGCATCTCCGGCGGCGAGATGCAGCGCGTGCTACTGGCCCGGGCGCTGCTGCGCGAGCCACAGCTGCTGGTGCTCGACGAGCCCGTGCAGGGTGTCGACGTGGCCGGCCAGGCCGAGCTGTACCGGCTGATCTCGCAGCTGCGTGAACGCTACGGCTGTGGCGTGCTGATGGTCTCGCACGACCTGCACCTGGTGATGAGCGCCACCGACCAGGTGGTCTGCCTCAACCGTCACGTGTGCTGCTCCGGGCACCCGGAACAGGTCAGTGGCGACCCGGCCTTCATCGAACTGTTCGGCCAGGATGCCAAGAGCCTGGCCGTCTACCACCACCATCACGACCATGATCACGACCTGCATGGCGGCGTGGTCAAGGCGGGCCTGACCATCCATGGCCCGGCTCACGTTCACGGTCCAGGTTGCAAACACTGATGCCCGATTTCCTCCTCAACGCCCTGCTCGCCGGCCTGGCGCTGGCCCTGGTGGCCGGCCCGCTCGGCTCCTTCGTGGTCTGGCGGCGCATGGCCTACTTTGGCGACACCCTGTCCCATGCCGCCCTGCTCGGCGTGGCGCTGGGCCTGATGCTCGACGTCAGCCCGACCCTGACGGTGACCGTCGGCTGCGTGCTGCTGGCCGTGCTGCTGGTCACCCTGCAACAGCGCCAGCCACTGGCCTCCGACACCCTGCTCGGCATCCTCGCCCACAGCACCCTGTCGCTGGGCCTGGTGGCGCTGAGCTTCATGCATGACGTGCGTATCGACCTGATGAGCTACCTGTTCGGCGACCTGCTGGCCGTCAGCCACAGCGACCTGGCCTGGATCGTCGGCGGCAGCGCACTGGTGCTGGCGCTGCTGGCCTGGCTGTGGCGCCCCCTGCTGGCGATCACCGTGCACGAGGAGCTGGCGCGCGTCGAAGGCCTGCCGGTGGCGGCGATTCGCCTGGCCCTGATGCTGTTGATCGCGGTGGTGATCGCCGTGGCGATGAAGGTCGTCGGCGTCCTGCTGATCACCTCGCTGCTGATCATTCCCGCCGCCGCCGCCCAGCGTCATGCGCGCACGCCGGAACAGATGGCCATCGGCGCCAGCCTGCTCGGCCTGCTGGCGGTGTGCTGCGGCCTGACGCTGTCCTGGTACCAGGACACGCCGGCCGGGCCGTCCATCGTGGTCAGCGCCGCCGGACTGTTCCTGGCCAGCTTCGCCCTGCCCAAGCGCAACGGATGATGGCGCGCGCCGCTTAAACCGAGCGCCATCCGGGGAGCGGTGTAGCGTGCGGCGTGAAATCGGCACCGCAAACCTGTATGATTGCGCGTTTTTTGCACAACTCGAGACGCGTAGTCATGAAGTCGTTCGCTTTTCGTGGTCTTCCCCTGGTTCTGGTTCTGCTGCTGGCCGGCTGCCAGAACACGCCATCGCACAACGTGCTGCCGGTCGATGAACTGGTCAGCGCCTTCCGCCAGCTTGACGTGAGCCTGGCCGAGGAGCGGCTCGACGACGCGCGCAGCCAGCTCGATGCCCTGCAGCGTCGCGCCAGCGGTGACACGCGCCTGGAGCAGTACCAGCGTCAGTTGGCCGATGCCTACATGGAACAGGGCCGCGAGGCGCTGCAACAGGGCGATCTGGATCGCGCCGCGCAGGCGCTGGGCCAGGCACGCAGCCTGCTGCCGCAGGCACCGTCGCTGAGCCATGACCTGAACCAGGCGATCGACCGCGCACGAGAGGCCCGCCAGAACGCCGCCGAACAACAGGCGCGGGAGGCGGCGGCCAGGCTCGATGCACAGCGTCAGGAACAGCTGCGCCAGCAGCGCCTGGCGGCCGAGCGTCAGCTCAAGGCCGCCGCCGCTGCAGTCACCGAACCTGCCGTGGAGCCGGTCGTCGAGCGCGCACCCAAGGCACGCGTGATCGACCTCGACGCCACCACCAGCAGCGTCGCCCTGCCTATGCTGGACAACCAGGACAACGAAAACCTGCGCCGCCTGCTCGACAGCGTCGCGGCCGATGTCGTGACCTTTCACTGTGCGGTGCGCATCGAAGTACGCGAGGCCAAGGACTATCCCTGGGTCGCGGCGCTGCTCTCGGCACGGATCAAGAAGCTAGACCCGACCTTCCGCCCGCGACTGAGCCAGAAGATCGTGCCGCAGCAAGTGCCGCGTCTGCTGTTGAGCCCGCAGCGCAAGTAGTGCCGCACACCGGCTTCTGCGCTGCAGGTAATGCCATTTTGTAATAACCATAGGCCAACAAAGATTTTCTCGGCCTAAACACCGCCGGGTAAACTAGCGCCCTTTTGCGCCCACCCGGCGCCCGATGGCCGGCTCGACAACCCCGTAGCCCGCCCTTGAACACACCCAAAAGGTCGTTCGTGTGATCCAGTTTCAATCCGTCCACAAGGCTTACCGCGTCGCGGGCCGCGAGATTCCGGCGCTGCAGCCCACCACGCTGCAGATCGGACGCGGCCAGGTGTTCGGCATCATCGGCCACTCCGGCGCCGGCAAGAGCACCCTGCTGCGCCTGATCAACCGCCTCGAGGAGCCCAGCGGCGGGCGCATCGAGATCGACGATGTCGATGTCACCGCGCTCGACGCCAATGGCCTGCGCCGCTTCCGCCAGCAGGTCGGGATGATCTTCCAGCACTTCAACCTGCTGTCGTCGAAGACCGTCGCCGACAACATCGCCATGCCGCTGCGCCTGGCCGGCGAGCTGAGCCGTGCCGAGATCGATGCCCGTGTTGCCGAACTGCTGGCCCGCGTCGGCCTGCAGGAGCATGCGAAGAAATACCCGGCGCAGCTCTCCGGCGGGCAGAAGCAGCGCGTCGGCATCGCCCGCGCGCTGAGCACCCGGCCGAAGATCCTGCTGTGCGACGAAGCCACCAGCGCCCTCGACCCGCAGACCACCACCGCCGTGCTGCACCTGCTGGCCGAGATCAACCGCGAGCTGGGCCTGACCATCGTGCTGATCACCCATGAGATGGATGTGATTCGCCGCGTCTGCGACCGCGTGGCGGTGATGGATGCCGGCGTCATCGTCGAAGAAGGCCCGGTGGCCGAGGTGTTCCTGCACCCGCAGCACTCGACCACCCGGCGCTTCGTGCAGGAGTCCGAGCACGTCGACGAAGCCGAACAGCGCGATGACTTCGCCCATGTCGAAGGCCGCATCCTGCGCCTGACCTTCCAGGGCGACGCCACCTACGCGCCACTGCTGGGCACCGTGGCCCGCGAGACCGGGGTGGACTACAGCATCCTCGCCGGGCGCATCGACCGCATCAAGGACACCCCCTACGGCCAGCTCACCCTGGCCCTGACCGGTGGCGACATCGACGCCGCGCTGGCGCGCTTCGCAGCCGCCGACGTGCATCTGGAGGTACTGCGCTGATGCTCGAACAACTGCTGCCCAACGTCTTCTGGCCGGAAATCTGGCAGGCCAGTATCGACACCCTGAACATGCTGCTCGGCTCGATGCTGTTCACCGTGCTGCTCGGCCTGCCGCTCGGCGTGCTGCTGTTCCTCACCGGCCCGCGCCAGCTGTTCGAGCAGAAGGCCCTGTATGGCGTGCTGTCGCTGGTGGTCAACGTCCTGCGCTCGGTGCCCTTCGTCATCCTGCTGATCCTGATGCTGCCCGTCACCGAGCTGGTGGTCGGCACCTCGCTGGGGGTCGCCGGGGCCATCCCGCCACTGGTGGTCGGCGCCACGCCGTTCTTCGCCCGCCTGGTGGAAACCGCGCTGCGCGAAGTGGAGCGCGGCATCATCGAGGCGACCCAGGCCATGGGCGCCAGCACCTGGCAGATCATCACCCGCGCGCTGCTGCCCGAGGCCCTGCCCGGCCTGCTCGCCGCCACCACCGTCACCGCGATCACCCTGGTCGGCTACACCGCCATGAGCGGCCTGGTCGGCGGCGGCGGCCTGGGTGACCTGGCCGTGCGCTACGGCTACCAGCGCTACCAGCCCGACGTGATGGCCGTGACCGTGGTACTGCTGCTGATTCTGGTGCAGGTGCTGCAGATGGTCGGTGACCGCCTGGTGGTGCACTTTTCTCGCAAGTAATGATGAAAAGCGGCGACTCGCCACCCGCGAGACCCGCGCCAACCTTCCCAAAAGGAACCTCGAAATGAAGAAACTGCTGACTGCCCTGGCTGCCTGCGCGGCCTTCTCGGCCCAGGCCGAAACCCTCAACGTCGCCGCCACCCCGGTGCCGCACGCGGAGATCCTCGAGTTCGTCAAACCGGCGCTGGCCAAAGAAGGTGTGGAGCTGAAGGTGCGGGTGTTCACCGACTACGTGCAGCCCAACCTGCAGGTGCAGCAGGGCAACCTGGACGCCAACTTCTTCCAGCACCAGCCGTACCTGGACGAGTTCAATGCCAGCCGCAAGACCGATCTGGTCAGCGTCGCCGGCGTCCACGTCGAACCCTTCGGCGCCTACTCCAGCAAGATCAAGAATCTGAGCGAACTGCCGCAGGGCGCCACCGTGGCCATCCCCAACGACGCCACCAACGGCGGCCGTGCCCTGCTGCTGCTGCAGAAGGCCGGTGTGATCAAGCTCAAGGCGGACGCCGGCATCCTCGCCACGCCGAAGGACATCGTCGAGAACCCGAAGGCGATCAAGGTGCGTGAACTGGAAGCGGCCACCCTGCCGCGCGTGCTGAGCCAGGTCGACCTCGCCCTGATCAACACCAACTACGCCCTGGAAGCCAAGCTGAACCCGACCCAGGACGCCCTGGCCATCGAAGGCAGCGACTCGCCGTACGTCAACATCCTGGTGACCCGCGCCGACAACAAGGACGCCGAGGCCGTGCAGAAGCTGGTCAAGGCCCTGCACAGCGCCGAGGTCAAGCAATTCATCGAAGAGAAGTACAAGGGCGCTGTCGTACCGGCGTTCTGATCGCTGATCGCCCCCGTCGTACCCGATGCCGCGTGGCCGTCCAGCCACGCGGCATTTTTATTGGGGTCAGCAGAAGGGAGCGCTGGCACGGCGTAGCCCGGATGAGATCCGGAGCCCTTCTCGCCGGCCACCCCAGGGTTAACTAGGCAGCCCTGGGCTTCTCCGGGCGGGTCCAGATGAACAGCGCGCCGCAACTCATACCGACCGCAGCGAACAGCACCGAAGGCCGGTGCTCGACCGTCAGGATCATGATCCCCAGCGCTACCAGCATGCTCAGGCTGGCCAGCCACTTGGTGCGCCGGGCGACCAGGCCGCCGTTCTTCCAGTCGCGCAACAGCGGGCCGAACACCCGATGGTTCTCCAGCCAGGCGGCCAGGCGCGGCGAACTGCGCGAGGCCGCCCACGCGGCCAGCAGGACGAACTCGGTGGTCGGCAGCCCCGGCAGGATCACCCCGAGCATGGCCATGCCGATGCTCAGGTAGGCCAGCAGCAGCCACAGCCAGCGCTGCCAGGCGGGCTGCAGGCTGGCGTCAGGCAAAGCAGCGCTCCAGGTGCTCGGTGAAGCGTTCGAAGGCCGCAATCGCCGCCACTTCGGCCTGGCGCTCCTGCTCGGCGTCCAGTTCGATGCTGTCGAGCACCGCCGTGAAAGCCTTCCAGCCCTGCGCCCGACCGCCTTCCGGCTCCGCCAGGTGACGGGCGCCGAAGCTCTCGCTCAAACCCAGCGCCGGCATGCGCTTGAGCAGAAAGGCCGCACCGAGCTTGGAGCCTTCGGAAACGAACAACCAGGCCAGCGCCTCGCCGGTGCCCATGGCCTGGCCACGAATGCGCTCATCGCCCTGCGGCAGGTCACGTTGCAGGTCGGCGAGATCCAGCCTGGCCTGCTCGACACGGCAGCGCTGCGGCAGGTCGGCGATCAGCCGGGTCAGCTCGGGATCGCTGTAGAGCGCCTGCAGGTCGCGCTGGAACAGGTACTGCGCCGCCACGAAATGAGCGAAACGCTCCGGGCTGGCGAACGGATCATGACTCTTGACCAGCTGATCGAGGCGGCTGTGCGGCTCGTGGGTGATGGCGTTGAGACGCTGCGAGCGCAGCGGGTGGGAAAGTTGCGAAGGTGCGGTCATGGCGGTAGCCCTGAATGGTTCGGTTAGGTAAAGACGAATCAGTCGGTTTCATTCAGTAATCGGCGTCGACGAAATAGCCGGCCAGGCGCTCCAGGTCGGCGGCGGCCAGCACGCCGCTCAACTGGCGCAGTTGCAACCAGGCGCGCAGGTAGCCATGACGCGCTTCGGCCAGGTCGCGCCGGGCGCCATACAGCTGCTGTTCGGCGTCCAGCACATCGAGGTTTACCCGCTCGCCACCGGCCACGCTCTTGCGCGTGGCCTCGACCAGGGTCTGCGCAGACGCCACGGCCAGCCGGTAGGCGCGCAACCGCGCCTGCGCGCTGCTGCACAGGTTGAATTGCTGACGCAGGCGCGTCAGCACGTCGGCACGCTGCGCATCCAGTTCGAAGCCGGCCTGCAGGTGGGCCGCCGTCGCCTGGCGGGTCGCCGCCGACACGCCGCCACCGGCGAACAGCGGCACGCTGAGCTGGATGCCGACGCTGTCGGTGTCGTACTTCTGGTTGTAGCTGCTCTCCGAGTCGGAGCTGGTCAGACGGTTGCTGGCCACCAGGCTCAGGGTCGGCAGGTGCCCGGCACGTTGCCTGTCGATCGTTCTTGCGGCCACCTCGACGGCCTGGCGCTGCGCCGCCAGTTCGGCATTGCCGGCGATGGCCAGGTCGCGCCAGGCCTCGAAGCGCGCCGGTTGCAGCGGCTGCACGGTGAAGTCGTCGGCCAGTGGCAGCAGATCGGCACGGTCCAGAGGCTCGCCGACGATGCTCTCCAGCGTGCGCAAGGCAACATCGAGGTCATCCCGCGCCTGGATCAGTTCGGCCTCGGCCAGGGCCAGGCGCGCCTCGGTTTCCAGTTCATCGGTCCGGGTGCCCTCGCCGGCCTGGAGCAGGTGTCGATTGAGGCGCAGGCGCTCGACCAGAGCACGGCGCTGGGCGCGCGCCAGCTGGATGCGCTCGTCGCTGAGCTGTGCCTGGCTGTAGGCTTCGAACAGGCGCACCGCCAGCTCCTGGCTGCGTGCACGGAAGCGCTCATCGGCCAGCAGGGCGCGCGCCACGCCCTGGCGATAGTCGGCCCAGGCGGCGTAGTCGAACAACGGCTGCTGCAGACTCAGCACCGAGGCGTAGCTGCGATAGTCGCGGTCGACGCGCTGCCCGCCCGCACTCACCTCCGATTCGTTGCGCTGGTTGCTGTAGCTCCACGACAACCTGGGCAGCAGCCCGGCACGACCTACCGCGCGCTCTTCCAGGCCGGCGTCACGCTCGGCGATGGCCGCCTGGAAGCCCGGGTCGTTGCGCAGCCCCAGGGCGTAGGCATCGAGCAGCGCCAGGGCCTGCGCCGGCAGCGCCAGGCAGAACAGCAGCAGGAAACAGATCACGCGCATGCTCAGTCTTCCGCCAGGGCCAGGTGGGTACGGTCGAGCAGCGGCTTGAACAGGTAGTTGAGCAACGAGCGCTCGCCCGTGCGCACGAAGGCTTCCACCGGCATGCCGGGACGAATGCGCAGGCCGCCGAGCTGCTGCATGCCTGCGTCATCCACGCGGATGCGCACGGCGTAGTAGGCATCGCCGCTGCGCTCGTCCTCCAGGCGATCGGCCGAGACCAGTTGCACCGTGCCCGGCACCCGTGGCGTGGTGCTCTGCTCGAAGGCGCTGAACAGCAGCTCCACCGGCAGGCCGGCGTGGACCTTGTCCACCAGCGCCGGGCTCAGCCGGCCCTCGACCAGCAGTGGCTGATGCTCAGGGACGATCTCCATCAGCGCCTGCCCCGGCGCCACCACGCCACCCTCGGTGAACACGCTGAGGCCCACTACCTGGCCCGCCGCCGGCGCACGCAGCACCACCTGCTGCAGTTCGACCTCCAGGCCCGCCAGGCGATGACGCAGTTCTTCGCTGCGAACCTGCGCCTCGGCCAGCTGACTGCGGACCTGCTCCTGGAAGGCTTCGCGGCGCTGGCCGGCGCGCAGGCGCAACTCGGCGATCTGCCGCTG
The DNA here is from genome assembly GCF_013357275.1 of Pseudomonas sp. BMW13. Classification (NCBI taxonomy): domain Bacteria; kingdom Pseudomonadati; phylum Pseudomonadota; class Gammaproteobacteria; order Pseudomonadales; family Pseudomonadaceae; genus Pseudomonas; species Pseudomonas sp. BMW13. The sequence continues at coordinate 18,887 of NZ_SUKD01000011.1, forward strand.
CAACTGGCCGATACGCCCGCTGTCGTCCGCCACCAGCCCGAGCAATTCGGCACGCTGGCGCTCGACATCGAGCAGGCGGTTGCGCGGGATGTACTGCTCGGCAGCCAGCTCGCGCAGGCCCAGCAGTTGTTCATCGAGTACCTGCAACTGCGCCTGCTTGCTGCTGCGCAGCGCGCGCAGGCCACCCAGCTGCGCTTCGCTGCCAGCGAGGTTCTGCGCCAGCCCCTCGAGCTCCAGGCGCAGCGCCTGCTGGCGGCTGGCGAACAGCTGTCGTTGTAATTCCAGGCTGGCACTGACCAGCGCATCATCACCGCGCGCCAGCAGCCAGGGATCGAAGTCGATGCGCTCGGCCGTGTCACGCTCGGCGGCCAGGCGATCGGCACTGGCGCGGCTGCCGATCAACTGCGCGCGCAATGCCTCGGCCTGGGCCCGCAATGCCTGGTCGTCCAGCTCCAGCAGCGCCTGGCCGGCCTGCACCGAGTCGCCGTCGCGGGCCAGGATGCGCCGCACCGTACCGCCGACGGGATGCTGCACTGCCTGGCGATTGCCGCTGACCATCACCGTGCCACTGACCGGCACGCCGCGATCCAGCGGCGCCAGCGCGGCCCAGGCGAGGAAGCCACCGAAGCCGACCAGCAACAGCCACCAGCCCAGGCGAGTCGGTGCCCCGGCATCGACCGCATGCAACCCCTGCACAGGAGCCGGGGCACTCATTGCTGGCCTCCCGGCTGGGCGCCGTAGCTGATGCTCAGCGCCGGCGCGACCCGCCGCACCGGCGCAGTCTGCGCGGCGGAACGGGCGCTCTGCTGCAGATCCTGCAACACCCGTGCGGCCGGGCCGAAGGCCTGCATCTGCCCGGCGCGCAGCACCAGCAACTGATCGGCGCCCTTGAGCAACGCCGGGCGATGGCTGACCAGCACCAGCGTGCGCCCCTGCTCACGCAGGCGATCGAGCGCGGCCAGCAGCGACTGCTCGCCGGCCTCGTCGAGGTTGGCGTCGGGTTCGTCGAGGACGATCAGCGCCGGCAGGCCGTAGACCGCCCGGGCCAGGCCGATGCGTTGCTTCTGCCCACCAGACAGCCCGGCGCCACCTTCGCCCAGGCGTGTGTCGTAACCCTGCGGCAGGCGCAGGATCAGTTCGTGCACGCCGGCCATCTGCGCGGCGGCGATCACCTTGTCCGCCTCAACCTCGGTGAAGCGGGCGATGTTCTCGGCGATGCTGCCGGCGAACAGCTGCACGTCCTGCGGCAGGTAGCCGAGGTACGGGCCAAGCGCCTGCTTGTCCCATTGCTGCAGGTCGGCGCCGTCCAGACGCACCTTGCCCGCCAGCGGCACCTGCGCCGCCACCAGCAGGCGCGCCAGGCTGGATTTGCCGCAACCGGACGGCCCCAGCACGACCAGACGCTGGCCCGGCTCCAGGGCGAAGCTGACCCCCGCCAGCACCGGCGTGCGCGCCCCCGGCGCACAGGCCGACAGCTGCTCCACGCGCAGCTCGCCACGCGGCGCCGGCAGGCTCATGCCGCTGGCACGCGGCGGCTGCGCCTGGAGCAGGTCACGCAGGCGCTGGTAGGCCTGCTGCGCACCGCTCCACTGCTTCCAGGCGCCGATCAGCTGGTCCAGCGGACCGAGCACGCGGCCCGTGAGGATGGACCCGGCGATCATCATCCCCGGCGTGATCTGCCCATCCACGGCGAGCAACGCGCCCAGGCCGAGCATCAGCGATTGCAGGGCCAGGCGCACGCCCTTCGAGGCCGCGGCAAAGACCGAACCCTGCTCGCTGGCGCGATTCTGCAACTGCAGAAAGCGCCCGTGCTCGGCCTGCCAGCGCTGGCGCAGGCGCGTCAGCATGCCCATGGCTTCGGTGGCTTCGGCGTTGCGCAGATGGGCACTGGCCGCCTGGGTCGAATGGATCGCCAGTTGCCCGGCCTCGGCCAGGGGCGCACGGGTCAGCCACTGGTTGGCCCAGCTCAGCACCAGCAACAGCGCGGCACCGCCCAGCGCCAGCCAGCCGAGCCAGGGATGGAAGAGAAACAGCACCACCAGATAGAGCGGGAACCAGGGCGCATCGAACAGGGCGAACAGCGCATTGCCGGTGGCGAACTGGCGCAGGCTGGTCAGATCGTTCAGCGGCTGCGCGCTGCTGCCGCGCGCCACCCGCAGGCTGGCATCGAAGGTGGCGTCGTAGACGCGACCGCCCAGCTGCTGGTCGACCTGCGCGCCGAGACGGATCACCACCAGGCTGCGCACCCATTCCAGCAGGCCCATGAAGGCATACAGGCCGAGCACCATCAGCGTCAGCATGGCCAGGGTCATGTGGTTGCCCGAGGCCAGCACGCGGTCGTAGACCTGCAGCATGTACAACGCCGGGGCCAGCATCAGCAGGTTGATCACCGCGCTGAACGCGCCGATGCTGACGAAGCCACGCCGGCAGGACGCCAGCGCGGCGAGGATTTCATTGGAGGGTTGCATGCCTTCGAGCCCCAGGAACGCCGCCTGCCGTGATTGACGCAGCAGGCCGCGCTTGTCGAGAATTCGTGCGACCACCGTGGCGCGAGTTGTTCAGGCCAGCACCACGGCGGTCGTTGCCGGCGGCCGGGAGAGCGATCTCCCCGCCGCCTTTTTCATCACCGCCCGATCAGGCCGCCAGGGCCAGGTCGTCGGCCAGCTCCGGTACGCCAACCGTTTCGGCCGAGCCAGTGCTCAGCGGACCGGCTGCCAGGGCAGCGGCGACTACGTCGAAGCTGTCGTCGGTGGAGACGCCGTAGGCGGCGAACAGATCGTCCAGGACCGACTCCAGAGGCGCGGTGTCGCCCTGCATCAGGCCGAAGATCGTTTCGTGCACTTCGTTGCCGACGCGGCCGGCGCCGAATGCGGCGGACAGGTCCAGCCCGCTGAAGGTGACCACGTAGTTGCTCAGGCTGAAGTCGCTGCCCGAACCACCACCGAGCACTTCGCCCAGAGAGACATTGTCCAGCTGGCCGTAGAGGTAGTGGTTCTGGTTGTCGCCAGCCGGCAGCAGCGGGTTGAATACGTACTGCAAGCCGTTGCTGGCGTCACTGTCGGCGATAAAGGCGTAGTCCGAGCCATTAGCACCATGAGTGGCGTACTGATCACCGCTGAATGTGCCATTGCTAAAACCACCGGTGTTACTGTCGCCATGGCCAGCGGTGGCAAAACCCGTGGTCCAGAAGGCCAGGTAATCATCGATGGTCGAGCTGCCGAAAATCGGGTCATAGGTAACGGAAACGCTCATGACAAATCCTCTTGTGCATGGAGTGATGGACGACGGTGAATCAAGCACCATCGCCTTTGCCCAAAACGGGCAAAGCCTTGCCCCGGCCCCCTGGCCGGGGCCGTTCAGAAGCGGTACTCGAGCATCCCGGTGAGGGTGCGGCCACGGGCCAGGGACAGGTTGTTGGCATCGCCCATGGCGACGAAGTAGGCCTGATCGGTGACGTTCTCCATCGAAAGCGCCAGGTTCAGGCTGCTGGTCATCCAGTAGCTGGCGTAGAGGTCGTACACCTCGTACTGTGGCCAGAGCGCCTGGTCGATCTGCGCATAGGTGTGGTTATTGAGGTTCTCGCCATTGCCGGCGCTGTAACGCAGGCGCGCTCCTACATCCAGGCGTCGGTCGAGAAAGCGCATGCCCAGGGTCAGCGAACCGCGGTCAGCCGGCATATAGGACGCGTTGCCCATGATCTGGCCGCAAGTGACCAGATCGTTCAGCGCGTCATTGGGCTGCGCCTCGTAGACCGGCACCTGCACCGGAATCTGGATCGGCCCGACCTGGATGAAGCCGGGTTGGGTACCCACCTGTACGCGCTGCTGCGCCCCGCCCATGTAGAACTCTTTCGAGCAGAAGTCGTTGCTGCCGATCATGTGGGTGTAGCTGAGGCGACCGTAGTAGTCGCCAGCGTCGTAATCGAGGTTGTACTCGACACCGCGAAAACGGGTTTGCTCCTGGTTGTTCTGGTAGGCCGAGCGGCCAAGGCCGGTACCGCCAACCGTACGGCCCGGTACGCTAACGTTGATATCCATGAAGGAAAAGTTGTCGATACGGGTATCGAAGTAGGCCACCTTGATGCCCAGACGATCGCCATCACGCAACAGGGACTCTTTGAATACATTGAAACCCACTTCCCAGTTGTGAGAGCGCTCCGCCTCGAGGAAGGGATTGGGATATACCTGTTCCGAGCCACCTCCACCATGGGGACGGCCAGACATGAAAGCCTCGGTCACCGCCGGCGGACGCCAGCCTTTACCCCAGCGCGTATAGAGCTGCAACCAGTCCAGCCCCGGCTTGATCGCGACACCCAAAGTCGGCGAGAAGCGTCCTTCCTCACGATCCACGTCGAATACCAGCGAGCGCTCGACATTGTTGCTGGCGGTGAACTGACCATCGGGTAGCGTCCATACCGTAAACCCGGTATCCCCCTCGAGGCGATAGCGGTCGTAGCGCAACCCGGCATCGACAGTCAGCCAACCGTCGTAGTCGTAGGCCACCTGGCCGAACAGACTGGCCATGGTGCGTTCGCCCTCGGGCGTAGCCCCCTTGATATAGGGATAGGCCGTTTCGTTGGTCGATGGCGTACGCGTGGTTTCGGGGGAGAAGGTGTCGCGGAACGCTTCACTGCCATAGGTGACGGCGAACTGGTGCGCGTCACCCAGGTAGAAGCGCGAGGTGTTCTGCAGCTGCAGGCCCCAGGTATCGGTGCGGTAGCTGTCCGTATAGTCCGGGTACCAGTTGCCGCTGTTCTGGCTGGCGGTACTGGCGGCATTCCAGCGGTCCTGGCGGGTGCTGACGTAGTAGAGCTTGGCCTTGAAGTCGATCAGATCGTCGTCAGGGTTGTAGCTGTAGTCCAGGGCGGTATTGCGGGCGATCACATCGCTCTTGCCATTGCGACGGTAGTAAATGCTCCGCCCATCGCTGTTGCGGTAGACCCATGCATCCTTGCTGTCGGTGTCGTACTCCATGTAGCTCAGTTGCAGACGCTGATCTGCTGGCAGATTCAGGCCCAACTTGAACAGGCGTGAGCGGGTCACGCTGTCCATTTCACCGACCTCCGAGTTCAGCCAATTCTCCCAGGCAGTTGGATAGAATTGGCGCAGGTTTATCTGGGTGCCCAGGTTGTCCTTGTCATTGGTGCCGGCGCGGTAATCACCGAAGTGACGCTCACTGACTCCCAGCAGGACATCGCCGAGCTCGTTGCCAAAAGCGAACAGGGCACTGCCGTTGAAATAGGTACCATTGCCCAGTTCGCCGATGCCATGGCCGGCGCGCAGGCGTCCACCGAACTCCTTGCCTTCGCCGAGGAATTCGCGAGCATCGACCGTGTTGAACGAGGCGATCCCGCCCAGCACACCTGCCCCGCCCATGCCCGCGCTGGTGCCCTTGTCGATCTCCACGCTGGAGATCAGCTCGGGGTCGATGAACATCACGCCGTTGCGTTGCTGATGGCCGTTCACGCTGAAGTTCTGACGCATACCGTCGATGTTCATGTTCACCCGGCCGTAATCCTGCACGCCACGGATGTTCACCGAGAGGCCCGGATCGCGCTGGCTGACTGCGGTGTAGACGCCGGAGGTTTCTTCCAGCATGTCGGCGGCATGACGCGGCGGACGGCTGTCGATCTGCTCACGGTCGATCACCGCGACCGAGCGTGGCTGCAGGTAGGTTTCCTGGCGCTGACTGAGCTGGCGCCCCTGCACCGTGGTCGACTGCAGCTGCAGCGTCTGTTCATCGCGCAGCGCACGGCGGGTCAGGGTGACCTGACGCAGGCCGTCGAAGCGATAATCCACCGGCGCACTGCCGAGCAGGCGACGCAGCGCCTCGTCGAGCGGGTAGCGCCCGCTCAGTGCGGTACTGGCGAAGCCCTGCAGGCGTGCGCTGTCGAAGAACACCTGCACCCCCGCCTGCTCGGCGAAGGCCAGGGCAGCGCGGTCCAGCGGTTGCGCGGGGATGTCGAATGCCATCACCTCGTGCTGGGTCGAGCGCGCCTCGGCCACGGCTTCGGCCGCCAGCGCGGCGCCGTTCAAGGCCAGGGCCACGCCCAGCGCGACACCACTGAGCAACACGGATGAAGGATGACGGAGAGCAGGTGATGCTGCAGAACGACGACGACTCACGACTAACCCCAGGGCTTTCTTTATTGATAATGAAAATCACTACCAACAAAGACGCGCAACCCGGAGAAACTCAGTAAGGAAATAGTGAAAATTTTTCTGCCGGTCCTGTCGGAGCGCCTCGATGCGCCTCAGTAGATCAGGCTGATGCCCAGCATTTCTGCCCGCTGCAGGTGCATTTCCCGCGCCAGGGTGGCCAGGGCATCGTCGAGTGCGTCCAGGCGGAAAACCCCGCTCACCTCGCGCTGTGCCAGCGCCTCGCTGCCGAGGAGAATGTGTCCGCTGCGATAGCGGTTGAGCTGTTCGACCACTTGCGCCAGCGGCACGCGGTCGAACACCAGCAAGCCACGCTGCCAGCTGGTGACACGCTGCAGGTCGAGCGCCACGTCGCTGATGCCCGAGGCGTCGTAATGCACGCTGTCCCCTTCTTCCAGACGCTGCTGCTGGCCGCCGGCACTGACCTGCACGGCGTGCTCCAGCACACCGACCAGAGCGCCTTCGTCAGCCTCGCGCCGCACCAGGAAGCGCGTGCCCAGGGCGCGTGCCGTCCCGCCGGACGCCTCGACGACGAACGGCCGATCCGCCTGCGGCGCCACCTGGAATATGGCGGCACCGGCCAGCAGCTCCACCCGCCGCCGGGTCGCGGAGTAGTCCAGGCGGATGGCACTGGCACTGTCGAGGATCACCTCGCTGCCATCGGCCAATGTCAGGCTGCGCACCTCGCCGCTGGCGGTGCGATGGTCGGCCATGAGCGGCAGCAACAGGCGGTCGCGCTGGCTCAACCCCAGGCCACCGAGCAGCAGCGCCAGGCAGGCCGCCGCGCCCCAGCGCCGCAGGCGCGCCTTGCGCACGGGATGCTGGGGCCTGGCAGAGGCCACTGGCGGCGCCCGATGCTGCCGGGGCCTGTCGACCGGCAGACCCGCCAGGGCCGCCCAGGTACGCTGGGCGAACGCCAGGGCCTCGGCATGCCGGACATCGGCCTGCAACCAATGCTGCAGCGCCTCGGCCCGGGCGTCGTCGAGTGCATCGTCAGCGAGCAGCACCGCCCATTCGGCGGCGGCCTCACGGATGCTCCGCTGCTGCGGATCTTGGCTAATCACGCTCACTCTGGATTCTCGTTATAGGTCGCTGCGGAGCGGGCGGCTGATACCCGTTTCAAGTAATGACGTGCGACGCGGGGGTTTACCGTAAACCATCGTCATGCCTGTTCGTCCACCTCGAGCACGCGCTCCATCACATGCGCCAGGGCGCGTGCCAGGTGCTTCTGCACCGAACTGTCGGAGATCTCCAGCTGACGCGCCACCTGGGCGTGGGTCAGGCCCTCGATGCGGTTGAGGCGAAAGATCTCCTGAGTCCGCGCCGGCAGCTCGGCGACGGCCTCCTGCAGGCGTTCGATACGCTGGCGCGCGGCGGTGATGTCGTCCAGCGAGCTGCCTTCGGCCTCGATTTCATGCAACAGGTCATCACCGAGCAGGTCGGTCCTGCGCCGAATCTGCTGGCGCTGGTGGTCGATCAGCAGGTTGCTGGCCGTACGGTAGAGGTAGGCCGGCGAATTGTCGATGCGCTCGCCGCCGCTCTGCTCGGCCAGACGCAGAAAGCTCTCCTGAGTGAGATCGGCGGCCAGTTGCGGGTCGCGACTCTTGCGCAGCAGAAAGCTGTGCAGGGTCTTGGCGTGCTTCTGGAACAGGCCTTTGAGATCCAAGTCCGACAATCGTGCATCCCTGGTCTTGGGCGATAGGAAAGCGGCATCTTATTTTTATTGAGAAGCATTTTCAATTTATCGACTCGAGGCAGCTCAGCAGACAGTCCAGTGCCGGCTGGCGCTGTGCCCGGCGCAACAAGGCGACCAGTTCGCGGTGGAAGGTCAACGCGCCCAGCTCGATCACCCGCAGGCGGGTCGGGCGCTGCAGCCACAGGCCGGCACGCGGCACCAGCGACACCCCCATGCCGTTTTCCACCAGGCGCACGATGGCTTCCAGTTCGTCCAGCTCCAGCGCCTCATGCACCGTCAGGCGTTGCTCTCGCAGGAAGCGGCTGACCTGGCGACCGCCGAACGAGGTGCGGTCGTAACGCACGAACGGTTGCTCGGCCAGCAGCCGCAGCGGGTCATCCCCCTCGACGTGCAAAGGGGCGACGAGCACGAAAGGTTCGCGCGCCAGCGGCACTTCGAGAATCTCCTTGGGCAAGGCGAACGGCGGCTTGATCAGCAAGGCCAGGTCCAGCTCGCCGGCATCGAGCTGACTGAACAGCTGCAGCGAGACACCCGGCACCAGCTTCAGCTCGACCCGTGGCGCCAGCTGGCGAAAACGCGGCAGCGCCTCGGCCAGCAGGCCGGTCTGCAGGGTGGCGATGGCGCCGACGCGCAACTCGCCGACACAGTCGCCAGCCCCTGGCGGCAGGGCCATCTGCCCGTACAGGGCGAGCATCTGCTCGGCCAACGGCAAGGCATGCCGGCCGGCGGCATTGAGCACCGCACTGCGGCCGCTGCGGTCGAACAGGCGCACGCCGAGCTGCTGTTCGAGCACACGCATCTGGGCGCTGACCGCCGACTGGGTGAGGCCGACCTGCTGGCCGGCCGCGGCGAAGGTGCCCAGGCGGGCGACGGTGACGAAGGTTTTCAGCTCACGCAGCACGGCGGCCCCTATCGATCAAAAATATTTGAGCTTGCTAGCAAGGATATTCGCTTTCGATCAATTTTGCTGTTGGTAGGCTGGAACAAAAACCAACAGAGGTACTCCGTGATGGCCCTTGCTCCCTTTCACCTGGCAATTCCCGTATACGACCTGGCCGCCGCGCGGCATTTCTATGGTGAGGTGTTCGGCTGCGCCGAGGGCCGCAGCAGCGAGCACTGGGTGGACTTCGACTTCTTCGGCCACCAGCTGGTCATCCACCAGGCGCCGAAGATGGCCTACCAGGAGTCGGCGGTGAGCAACCCGGTGGATGGCCACGACGTACCGGTGCCGCACTTCGGCGTGGTGCTCGCCTGGGCCGACTGGGAAGCGCTGGCCGAGCGCCTGCGCAGCCGCAGCACCCGCTTCGTCATCGAGCCCTACGTGCGCTTCGCGGGGCAGGTCGGCGAACAGGCCACGATGTTCCTCCTCGACCCGTGCGGCAACGCCCTGGAGTTCAAGGCGTTCAAGGACATCGGCCAGCTGTTCGCGCGCTAGGTCCGGCGCCGCCGCCAACCGCCCGGCTCGCGCGCGCCTAGGGCAGCTCGGCTACAGGCTGCGCGGGCTCGGGCAACAGCTCGCGCAGCGCCGCGTCGGCCTGCAGCAGCAGCGGCAGCAGTGGCTCCAGCACGGCTGGCGCAAGATGGGCGCAGATATCGACCTGACGTGGCAGCGGCAGGCCGCTGAGCACGCGGGCGGAAAGCGCCACGTTGGCATCGGCGGCGGCCGCCTCGGTGAGCTTGCACAGGTAGCTGGTGGAGAAGCTGCGCAGGCTCTGCACGATGAGCTCGATGTCGACGATATGACGGGCGATCTGCAGCACCTGGTCGGCGTCGTGGATGCCGTAGATCAGCACCTTCACCTGCCTGGGCGACAGACATTCGGCATAGCGCGCCGCGGTGGCGAAGGCCCCGATCACGCACAGCCGCCGGGCCACCTCCAGGTGCAGGCTGTCGGGCAGGCTGAGGTAGGTATCGAGGATGCTGCGCGGATCGAGGTGCGTGGTGACCTCGGCAAGGAACTCGATGGGCAGCGTCATGATCAGTTCGCGCAACTGCGCCGGCGGCATGTGCGGCGACAGTTGCGCGGCCTGTTCGGCGCCCAGCTGCTGCACCAGCGCCGCTTTCACCGCCACCGGCGCCATGCGCTGCGAAGCCAGCAGCAGGCGTTGGGACAGGCTCAGGTTGGGGGCTTTGGCCATCGGGTCCTCCTTGTCGTGAGCGAGGCCCGCAGCATCGCGCAGCGGCACGCGGGGCGCAGCCATCTTTGCGCCGGTCACGCCCGCCGCGTTCAGCCGTGACTGGGTAGGGAGGAAACGCGGCTCAACCCGGCGCGCGCTCGATCTGCGCGCGCAGCAGCTCGGCGAAGGCACTCGCCTCCACCGGACGACTGATCAGGAAGCCCTGGATCTCATCGCAGTGCTGGCTTTTCAGGTAGTCCATCTGCGCCTGGGTCTCCACGCCCTCGGCGACCACCTTGAGCTCCAGGCTGTGCGCCATGGCGATGATGGCGCGGGTGATCGCCGCGTCCTCGCCCCCCGGCGACAGGTCACGGATGAAGGTCTGGTCGATCTTCACGTAGTGCACCGGGAAGCGCTTGAGGTAGCTGAGCGAGGAGTAGCCGGTGCCGAAATCGTCGATCGCCAGCTTCACACCCAGCGCGCGCAACTGCTGGAAGGTCACGATGACGCTCTCGACGTTGTCCAGCAGCTGGCTCTCGGTCAGTTCGAGCTCGAGGTACTCGGGCGCCAGCCCGGTCTCCTCGAGCACCTGGCGGACCAGGCTGGTGAGATTGCCCTGGCGCAGCTGGTGCACGGACAGGTTGACCGACACGCGAATCTCCGCCAGCCCCTGGCGCTGCCACTCGCACGCCTGGCGACAGGCCTGACGCAGGACGAACTCGCCGATCGCGGTGATCAGCCCGGTCTCCTCGGCCAGGCCGATGAATTCGCCCGGCGGCACCAGCCCCTGCTGCGGATGACGCCAGCGCACCAGCGCCTCGGCGGCGTTGAGCTGATCGTCGGCGAGGTTCAGCTTGGGCTGGTAGAACACCTCCAGCTGGCCCTCGTCGATCGCCTTGCGCAGCTGGTTTTCCAGCTGCAGGCGCCCCAGGGTGCAGGCCTGCAGGTTGTCGGTGAAGAACTGGAAGGTGTTGCCGCCCAGGTGCTTGGCATGCTGCACGGCCATGTTCGACTGGCTGATCAGCGTGCCGACCTCGCGGGCATAGTCCGGCATCAGGCTGATCCCCAGCGACGCGCTGACCACCAGCTCGTGGCCGCCAACGGTCATCGGCACGCGCAGCTTGGCCAGCAGACGGCTGGCCACCCGCGCCAGGCTGGAGAGGCTGCCGTAGGCATCGAGGATGATGGCGAACTCGTCGCCGGACAGGCGCGCGATGCAGTCGGCCTCCGGCACGGTCTGGGTGAGGCGACGGCTCATCTGCCGCAGCAGCTGGTCGGCGACCTCGTGGCCGAGGCTGTCGTTGAGCAGTTTGAAACGGTCCAGGTCGATGTGCATCAGGGCGATGCTGCGCCCCGTCTGCCGCGCACGCTGGCTGGCCTCGTGCAGGCGCTCGCGGAACAGCGTGCGGTTGGCCAGGCCGGTCAGCTCGTCGTAGTGCGACAGGTAGCGCAGGCGCTCCTCGGCCTCGCGGCGCGCCGTCAGGTCGGCGAAGAAGCCCACGATATGGCTGGGCCGCCCAGCTACGTCACGCACCATATTGAGCTGCAACCACTGCGGGTAGAGTTCGCCGCTCTTGCGCGTCTCGATCAGCTCGCCCTGCCAGTTGCCGCTGCCATCGAGTTCCTGGCGGATGCTCAGGTACTGGCGGCGCATCTCGTCGCTGCCGAGCAGGCTGGTGACCCGGCGCCCGAGCACCTCGTCCCGCGAATAGCCGGTCACGCTGCTGAAGGCACGGTTCACCGCCAGCAGACGGTAGTCCGGGTCGAGGATGAAGATGCCCTCGCTGGCCGCTTCGAAGACCATCGCCGCCAGCCGCTGCTGCTGCTCCTGCTGGCGCCGCGCGCTGATGTTGCGGCGGGTGCCGAGCATGCGCAGCACGCGCCCGCTGGAGTCGCGCTCGACCGCACGGCCACGGTCCTCGACCCACACCCAGTGCCCGTCGGCGTGGCGTACGCGGTATTCGACGTGATAGTCCTCGCTGCGTCCCTTCATGTGCTCGAGCAAGGCACGCCGCAACGTCGGCAGGTCGTCGGGATGCAGGCGCGGGCGCAGGTCGCGCAGCATCTCCCTGACCTGTTCGGGGTCGAGGCCGAACAGCTCGCGCAGGTGCGAGTGGTGCACCTGGTCGCTCTGCAGGTCCCAGTCCCACAGCCCCAGTTCACTGGCCTCCAGCGCCAGCGACAGGCGCGCCTGGCTCTTGCCCAGCGCGTGCGTGGCCTCGTCCAGCTCCAGGGTGCGCTCGGCCACGCGCATTTCCAGTTCGCCATGGGCATCGCGCAGCTCGCGCTCGGCGCGACGACGTTGCTCCACCTCGCTGGCCAGCTCCCCGTTCAGCCCCTCGGCGCGCTGCTTGGCGTGCTCCAGATGGGCGATCAGCGCCAGGTTGTGAAACCGCTGCAACAGGCTGCGCTGGACCAGGCGGTTGACCTGCCAGGCGACGACCAGCAGTGCCAGGAAGAGAATGACGCTGATCAGCCCCCAGCCGCGCTGCAGGCTGTTGTCGCTGAGCAGCAGGAAGGCCGCCGACGGCAGCAGGCAGGGCAAGGCGAAGGTGAGGAACGCCGGCAGGCTGACCGCGTAGGCGACGCTGGCGGAGAGGATGGCCGCGGCGATCAGCCCATAGACCAGGGCCTGCTGGTAGAACACATCGGCGGGCACCAGGACGATCACGGCGAAGGCCAGGCTCAGCCCCGAGGCACCGGCGCCGAGCAGGAACACGCGGCGCCAGTAGGGTTCCGCCTGGCGGCTGGGCAGGGCGTCGTCGAAGGCCTTCACCTGGGTCAGGCGCAGCAGCACCAGCAGCACCACCCAGGCCAGCCACAGCGCGAGCAGGGGCACGCTTTGCTGATGCCACAGCAGCAGGGGGCAGGCCAGGCCGACCAGCAACATCAGCAACGTGGGCAGACGCGAGCCCTGGAAAAGCAGGCGCGTGCGCTCGACGGCGATATCCGTGGCGAACTGATGCTCGGTCTGATGCGGGTCCAGCGTCATCTCTTGGATTGCGGCGCTAGTAGTGGCGGTCATAGGCGATGTTCTTGTAATGGTGCCTGAGGGCCTGCCCGCGCAAGCGGCGGTCGCAGCCCTGACGTGGCGGCAGAATACCCGAGACAGACGCTGTGCCCAACAGAGATGTGGGCAATTTCACAACCTGGCGTCCAACTTTCGGCGGGCGTCCCGCGCCAGGGGCGCAACGCGCGCGGACACCGGCCGGCTGACCTGCCAGTCATCGGTTGAGCGCTTTCGCCCGGGCCGCCCGCAAGGCACTTGCAGCCCCCTGCCAACAGCTCCTAGGATGGCGCCCTCCCGCTCAAGGAAGAATGGCCCTCAGCCCATGGATGAACTGCAACGACGCTGGCTCTTCGCCCTGTCCGCACCGATGGTGGCGATCAATGCCCGCTACGACGCCCGCTACGACCTGCCGAATTTCTACCCGGACAACGAGTTCGTCGACCTGACCGAGTCCTGGGACATCGCCGATCGCCCAGCCCTGCTGGCGATGATCCAGCGCATGACCGACAACGGCCATGCCAGCGATCTGAGCGGCGCCTACTGGGACAACGCGCGCCTGCTGCCAAGCGAATGGCAGAAGCTGGTCGACAGCCTGGATGCCAGCCAGCAGGTCGCCTACCGCTACGTCGCCGATACCATCCTGGTGTGCGGCTCCGGCGGCATTCGCGCCTGGGACCTGGGGCGCATGAGTTTCCTCGCCCGCATCGGTCAGCTCAACGGCTGGCTCAGCCTCGAGGAAAACCTCTGGCTGCACAGCCGCCTGAGCCTGCGAGCGCGCTACTACTACCAGAACTGGCAGAGCTACCTGGCCGGCTTTCTCATCGGCCGCAGCTACTGGAGTTGCCTCGGCCACGAGCAGGCAGACGAGCTGGCGCTGTGCATCAGCCGCCAGGGCAGCAACCCGACGCACGTCGCGCTGGCACGCGAGCTGGCGATGAACCCGGCGGCAGGACTGGATGACCTGCACTGGGACCTGGAGCTGGATCTGCCGGAAAAACCTGAATCGCTGGAGGCATTCGACTGGTCATGAGTTGCTGGGAACACCTCGGCATCGAGCCGACAGACGATCAGAACGCCATTCGCACGGCCTACCGCACACGCCTGCCCGAGGTCCATCCGGAGCGCGACCCCGAAGGCTTCCAGGCGCTGCGCGGTGCCTACGAGGACGCCCTGCGCCACGCGCGCGGCGAAACGAACGAGGCCGGCGAGGCGGTCGCACTGCCCAGCGCCAGCGAACAGGCCGTGCAGCAGTTCGTCGAGCTGCTGCAGGATGCCGGCCGGCGCTTTCGCCCCGGGGCCTGGCAGGACTACTGCCGGTCGCTGGACCAGCTGCCGCTGGACGTGCTGGAGAGCATCGACGGCTCGCTGCGTCACCTGCTGCTCAGCAACGGGCCGTTGTCGCACCACTGCGCGCAGCTGCTGACCGAGCGCATGGCCTGGGCCAACCGCCTGATGCAGCTGCCCTTCGAAGAAGCCGAGCCGCTCGACCAGTTGCTGCAGCGCATCGCCGAACCCGACCCGTTCGACCTCGCCACCCTCAGCGACTGGCCGAGCGTGGCGCAGGTGGAGAACCTCTGGTACGTGCGCACCCTCGAGCACCTGTTCCAGAACCGGCCGTTGCAGGAGTTCCGCGGCTGGAGTTCCCTGCACCTGTGCCTGCCGATGCCCGCCGACCCGGCCTACTACCCGCACCTGTACCGTCAGTGCACCCTGGCCGGCGTGGCCCTCAGCGGTGCCCTGGAGCACTACCAGGCGCGTCACGCCGAGCAGCCGGACGATCTCGACATCCTCTACCTGCTGGCGCTGCAGAAGCAGCACCATGACCAGGATGCCCTCGACCTGTGGACGCGCCTGTGGCTGGAACGCGAGATGCCCGAAGCGGCCGCCTGGCTGCTGGCGTGGAGCGCCTACCATGCGCCGGAGCACCTGCCCCTGCTGATCATGGCCTGCGACCGCAGCCAGCAGGATGTGGACCGACAGTACGCCCTGGACGACAACCGTCTGGGCGATGGCGAGCCGGCGCAGAGCCCGCAGACCCTGGCCCGCTGGCTGCGCGCGGCCGACACCGACCTGCCGGCCCTCGCACGCACCTTCGTCGCCTGGCAGCTGGGCGACAGCGAATGGCCGTTCCTCGCCGAACTGTTCAGCGCACTGGATACGCCGCTGACCCGCCTGTATCGCCAGGCCTGGCTGCTGCAGCGTGGCGAGGCGGCGGACATCGAGCCGCTGCTGAACCTGACGGTCGATGAACATCCGCTCGCTGCCGTCGTGCAGCAAGGCTTCGCCTACCTGGCCGGGCAACAGCTGCAATGGCTGCGCGAATCGCCCGCCGTGCAGGCACTGCAACATGCGCTGGCCACGCCCGGCGCGGCCTTGCCCCAGGCCCTGGGCGACAACAGCGTCGCCCGCGCGCAGATGCTGAGCTGGCTTCGCCGCCTGCGCCACTATGCACCCGACACCCTGCAACGCCTGCAGGACGTGCTCGCCCCGCTGGCGGACGGTCTGCATCCCTATTGCCTGAAGCTGCAACTGCGCCTGCTGCAAGCGGGACAGGCGTTGCCGCCGCTGCCCGCCGAGCCCGAGGCGCGCTGGCAGCTGCAGCGCCAGACCCTGCTGCTGATCGGCCTGCTGGAGCAGCCACTGCAGTGGCTGGGACGGCTGCGTGAGCGTGTCGGGCGCGTGCCCACTTCCGCCGAGCATCCGGCCCACGCCTTGCAGACGCAGTGGCTGGCGGCCGACGCCGCGCCTCAGCAGTGGCTGTTCGACCTCGACGAAGGCGATGCCTTGCAGGGACTGCTGGCGGCCGAACTGGTCAGCCCGAGCGTGCTGCTGGGCAGCCGCCGGCTGCCCTCGGTCGCCCGGATCGAAGCCGGCGCCCGGCACCACGGCCATGAGCTGGCGGGCGATCCCCTCGGCCAGATGATCCTCGACGCCCTGCTCTACCACGACCCGGACCTGCCGCGCGCGCTGCGCGACCAGGCCCTGCAGCGGCTGCACGGTTTCACCGGGCCCAGCACCTGGTTCGACGCGTTCCGCGAAGGCCTGGTCAAGGCACGTCCCGAGTCCCTGGCGCAGTCGATCTGCAAGGACAACGGACTGCCCTTCTCGACCATGCAGACGATCTTCGAGTCGATGCGCACCCTGTATCAGACCAAGCCTGGCGTTCCCACCTCGGGTCAGCTGCGCTCGCTGCAGCAGGCCAAGGACAGCACCGTGACGCCCATCGCGGTGCGCCTGGCGATCACCCTGCTGCTGTCACGCAGCGAACGCCTGCTGCCTCGGCATCAGCCCGACAGCCTGCGCGCGCAGTGGCAACCCTGGCGACTGGGCGGGCGCCTGAACCGGCTCAACTTCACCCTGCAGACCATCGCCCTGGCGGCGATCGCCGTGCCCCTGGCCGGCCTCGCCAGCAAGGCCGGCAACGGTCTGGCCCTGGCGACGCTGCTGGTCATCGGCCTGGCGCTGATCGGCTGCCAGTTGCGCCGCCTGCACGACATGAGCCGTGGCGCCGGCACCCTGGTGATGCTGCTGGCCGGCAGCTTCTTTATGCCCTACATAGCGCTGCTGCTGTTCTTCTGGCCGGGCGACCCGCTGCCCAACCGCTACGGCCCGCCCGCTGGCCGACGGGCCGACGCCGGGCAGGGCCTGCAGGCCCGCCTGCGCCAGCTCAACGGCTTCCGCGAGCCGCCGGCCGGCTAGAAGCGCAGCGCCTGCAGCTGTTGCTCCAGGCGCTGCCGCGCGGCGGTGATCGGCTGCTCCTGCTGGGTGCCGAGCACGTTCTGGAACTCGTCCAGCCACTGGCCGATCTGCTCGCGCTCGGCCCCCAGGGTCTGCATCCAGGCGCGTTCCAGGCGTGCCAGCAGCGTGCGGTTGGGCAAGGTATCGCGCGGGTGGATCTTCAAACCGGCCAGGCGCGCCTGGCTGGTGGCCCGTGCCTCGGCACTCAGGCCGGTGGGGCTGCGGTCGATCACATGGCCGTGGCGCTGGCCGTTCTCCAGGGTCACGTCCACTTCCAGCAGGCCGTTGATGTCGTAGCTGAAGCGCACATCCAGTGCCTGCATCTGGCCGGTCTGGACCAGCTTCACCTCGAAGGCATCGACGAAGATGTTGTCGCGCACCCAGGGGCGCTCGCCCTGGTAGACCTCGATGCGGATGTACTCCTGCTGCGCGTGGGTGGTGTAGTAGCGCTGCACCCGCGAGGTCGGGATCACCGTGTTGCGCTCGATGATCGGCGAGAAGGCGCCGGGCTGCTCGTCGCTGCGGCGCGAGGCGATCCCCAGGGTATAGGGGCAGACATCGGTGAGGATGACTTCCTCGATGGCATGGTCGCGCGCCTTGCAGGCGGCCTGGGCGGCGGCGCCGAGGGCGACGATGGTGTCCGGGTCGAGGTGCCGGTAGGGCAGACGGCCGAACAGGGTCGCCACCAGTTGCTGCACCGCACTCATGCGTGTGGCGCCGCCGACCAGCACCAGGCTGTCGAGGTCGCGCGGATTGAGCCGCGCATCGCGCAGGGCCTGCTCGATGGGCTGGCGCAGACGGGTCAGCAGCGGCGTCCAGATCTGCTGCGCCCGCGCCTCGTCCAGCTGCCACTGGCGGCCCATCCAGTCCAGCGTCTGCGGACCGTCGGCGAGGCGCCGCTTGAGTTGCTCCAGGGCATCTTCCAGGCTCGCCAGCGCCTGGCTGTCCAGCG
Organism: Pseudomonas sp. BMW13; assembly: GCF_013357275.1. Lineage (NCBI taxonomy): Bacteria > Pseudomonadati > Pseudomonadota > Gammaproteobacteria > Pseudomonadales > Pseudomonadaceae > Pseudomonas > Pseudomonas sp. BMW13. The sequence continues at coordinate 36,558 of NZ_SUKD01000011.1, forward strand.
CGCTGCGCGCCAGTTGCCAATCGTCCAGGCAGGCCCCGAGCAGGGCTTCGGTGAAATCTTCACCCCCCAGGAAGTTGTCGCCGGTGGAGGCATGCACCTCGATCAGCGGCAGCGCGTATTCGAGCACGGTGACGTCGAAGGTGCCACCGCCCAGGTCGAAGATCAGGGTGCGTTCGAACTGCTGCTCGTGCAGGCCGTAGGCCATCGCCGCGGCGGTCGGTTCGTTGATCAGGCGCTCGACGCGCAGCCCGGCCAGCTCCGCCGCGAACACCGTGCGCTTGCGCTGTTCATCGCTGAAATAGGCGGGCACCGAAATCACCGCCGTGCTCACCGGCATGCCGAGGTGCGCCTCGGCATCGGCCTTGAGCGAGCCGAGCACCAGCGCCGAGAGTTCTTCCGGGGTGAACTGGCGGTCGCCCAGCGTGAAACGCTTGTCGCTGCCCATGTAGCGCTTGAACGCCGCCACGCTGCGCAGTGGATGAGTGGTCAGCCGGGCACGGGCAGCGCTGCCGACGAGGATGCTGCCATCTTCGTCCAGGCTCACCGCCGACGGCGTGAGGACGTCGCCGAGGGCATTGGGAATGAGCTCCGCACGCCCCTCGCGCCAAACCGCGATGAGGCTGTTGGTGGTGCCCAGGTCGATGCCCAGCAGGGGGCTTTCCATGGCGTGGGTACCGGTAGACATCGGCGTCACGACTCCTTCAGATCCATTGAGAGGCGCAGTCTACTCCGCGCGCAGGCCTCGGCAAACCGCCTGGTCGACACGGTTTGCCCTCCCCTGTCCGGCCCCCTAGAATGCCGCGATGCAAAACGACCCCGAACTCCTCCTCGCTTCGCTCAACGACGCCCAGGTCCAGGCCGTGGCTGCCCCGCTCGGCCGCCAACTGGTACTGGCCGGTGCCGGCTCCGGGAAAACCCGTGTGCTGGTGCACCGCATCGCCTTCCTGATTCAGGCCATGGGTGCTTCGCCTCATTCGATCCTGTCGGTGACCTTCACCAACAAGGCCGCCGCCGAGATGCGCCAGCGCATCGAGGACATGCTCGGGCACAGCCCGGCCGGCATGTGGGTCGGCACCTTCCACGGCCTGGCCCACCGCCTGTTGCGCGCGCACTGGCAGGAAGCCGGCCTGGCCGAGAACTTCCAGATTCTCGACTCCGACGATCAGCAACGCCTGATCAAGCGGGTGATCCGCGACCTCGGCCTGGACGAACAGCGCTGGCCGGCCAAGCAGGCGCAGTGGTTCATCAATGGCCAGAAGGACGAGGGCTTGCGCCCGGCGCACATCCAGGCGGGCGGCGACCTGTTCCTCGCCACCATGCGCGGCATCTACGAAGCCTACGAGGCGGCCTGTGCCCGCACCGGGGTGATCGACTTCGCCGAGCTGCTGCTGCGCGCGCTCGACCTCTGGCGCGACAAGCCGGGCCTGCTCGAACACTACCAGCGGCGCTTCCGCCATATCCTGGTCGACGAGTTCCAGGACACCAACGCCGTGCAGTACGCCTGGCTGCGTTTCCTCGCCAAGGGCGGCGACAGCCTGATGGTGGTCGGCGACGACGACCAGTCGATCTACGGCTGGCGCGGCGCGAAGATCGAGAACATCCAGCAGTTCTCCAGCGATTTCCCCGACACCCAGCTGATCCGCCTGGAGCAGAACTACCGCTCCACGGCCGGCATCCTCAAGGCCGCCAACGCCCTGATCGCCAACAACAACGGGCGCCTGGGCAAGGAGCTGTGGACCGACGGCAGCGACGGCGAGCCCCTGGCGCTGTACGCCGCGTTCAACGAGCACGACGAAGCCCGCTACGTGGTGGAGAGCATCGAGGACGCCCTGCGCAAGGACGGCCTCAAGCGCAGCGAGATCGCCATCCTCTATCGCTCCAACGCCCAGTCGCGGGTGCTGGAAGAGGCGCTGCTGCGCGAGAAGATCCCCTACCGCATCTACGGCGGCCAGCGCTTCTTCGAGCGCGCCGAGATCAAGAACGCCATGGCCTACCTGCGCCTGCTCGACGGCCGCGGCAACGATGCCGCGCTGGAGCGCATCATCAACGTGCCGGCGCGCGGTATCGGCGAGAAGAGCATCGAGACCATTCGCGAATACGCCCGCGCGCATGACGTGCACATGTGGCAAGCGATCCGCCTGATGCTCGCCAACAAGGCCCTGCCGGGCCGCGCTTCGAGCGCCCTGAGCGGCTTCATCGAGCTGATCGAAGGCCTGGCGGAGAAGGTCCTGGCGATGCCCCTGCACCAGATGACCCAGGTGGTCATCGAGCAGAGCGGCCTGCTCGCCTACCACGAAGCGGAAAAAGGCGAGAAAGGCCAGGCCCGCGTGGAGAACCTCGAGGAACTGGTCAGCGCGGCACGCACCTTCGAGAATGACGAAGACGACGAGCTGACCCCGCTGCAGGCCTTCCTCACCCACGCCTCGCTGGAGGCCGGGGACACCCAGGCCGCCGAGAACGAGGACAGCATCCAACTGATGACCCTGCACAGCGCCAAGGGCCTGGAATTCCCGCTGGTGTTCCTGGTGGGCATGGAAGAGGGTCTGTTCCCGCACAAGATGAGCCTGGAAGAACCGGGCCGACTGGAAGAAGAGCGCCGCCTGGCTTATGTCGGCATTACCCGTGCCATGCAGAAGCTGGTGATCAGCTACGCCGAAACCCGGCGTCTCTACGGTAGCGAGACCTACAACAAGGTATCGCGCTTCGTCCGCGAAATACCCGCACCACTGATTCAGGAAGTCCGCCTGAACAACAGCGTCAGCCGCCCGGTGAACACCAGTTCCATGGGTGGCAGCAGCCTGTTCGCCGGCAGCGCCGTACCGCAGACGCCCTTCAACCTGGGGCAACGTGTGCGACACAGCCTGTTCGGCGAGGGCACCATCCTCAATTTCGAGGGTGCCGGCGCACAGGCGCGGGTACAGGTGAATTTCGAAAACGAAGGCAGCAAGTGGCTGATGCTGGCCTATGCCAAGCTGGAAGCCTGTTAGAACCTACCGTATCTGGAGAACCATCGATGAATCGCCGCAACCTGTTCGGCGCCGCCCTGGCCCTGATGGCCACCTTCGGCCTGCTCGGCTGCAAGGAAGACAAGGCTGGCAGCGAGCAAACCGCAGCCGCAGCCGCGCCCGCACAGACCATCCACTGGAAGATGGTCACCTCCTGGCCGAAGAACTTCCCCGGCCTCGGCACCGCAGCCGAGCGCCTGGCCGAGCGCATCAACGCCATGAGCGCCGGGCGCCTGACCGTCAAGGTCTACGCCGCCGGTGAGCTGGTGCCCGCCCTGGAAGTGTTCGACGCCGTTTCCCGCGGCACCGCCGAGATGGGCCACGGCACCCCGTACTACTGGAAAGGCAAGGTACCGGCCGCGCAGTTCTTCAGCAGCGTGCCGTTCGGCCTGTCCACCCTGGAAATGAACGCCTGGCTCAGCCACGGCGGCGGCCAGGCACTGTGGGACGAGACCTACGCGCCGTTCGGCGTGAAGCCGCTGTCCGCTGGCAACACCACCATGCAGATGGCCGGCTGGTTCAACAAGGAGATCAACAGCCTGGATGACATCAAGGGCCTGAAGATCCGCATGCCAGGCCTCGGCGGCGAAGTCTGGAGCAAGCTCGGCGCGATCACCGTCAACCTGCCCGGCGGCGAGATCTTCACCTCCCTGCAGACCGGCGCCATCGACGCCACCGACTGGGTCGGCCCCTACAACGACCTGGCCTTCGGCCTGCACAAGGCCGCCAAGTACTACTACTACCCGGGCTGGCAGGAGCCGCAGGCGGTGGTCGAGTCGATGGTCAACCAGAAGGCCTTCGACGCCCTGCCGGCCGACCTGCAGGCCATCGTCGTCGAGGCGGCACGCGCGGCCACCCTGGACATGATGGACGACTACGTGTTCAACAACGCCAAGGCGCTGGGCAGCCTCAAGGCCGAAGGCGTGCAGCTCAAGCGCCTGCCGGACGACGTGCTGCAGGCCATGCGCGAACAGTCCGCAGCCGTGCTCGAGCAACTGGCGGCCGCCAGCGACCTCAACGGCCGCATCTGGGCCTCGCAGAAAGCCTTCCTCGAAGAGGCCAGCGCCATGCAGGCACTGACCGAGAAAGAGCTGTACAACTGGCGCTGAGCCAATCGAACGGGGCCACTGAAGGCCCCGTTTTTCTTAGGGATGACTGTCCATGCGTCTTCGCTCTCTGCTTCTCCTGCCCCTGCTCGCCCTCGGCCTGACCGGCTGCAAGGACGATTCCGCCCCTGCCGACGCAGCCCAGGCGCCTGCGCAAAGCTTCCACTGGAAGATGGTCACCACCTGGCCGAAGAACGCCCCGGGCACCGGCGTCGCCGCCGAGCGTCTGGCCGAGCGGATCAACGCCATGAGCGCCGGGCGCCTGACCATCAAGGTCTACGCCGCTGGCGAGCTGGTGCCGGCGCTGGAAGTGTTCGATGCCGTCTCCCGTGGCACCGCCGAGCTCGGCCACGGTACGCCCTACTACTGGAAGGGCAAGGTGCCGGCCGCGCAGTTCTTCGGCGCCGTTCCCTTCGGCCTGTCCACCCTGGAAATGAACGCCTGGCTCAGCCATGGCGGCGGCCAGGCGCTGTGGGACGAAGCCTACGCGCCCTTCGGCCTCAAGCCGCTGACGGCGGGCAACAGCACCATGCAGATGGGCGGCTGGTTCAACAAGGAAATCAACGGCCTGACCGACATCAAGGGCCTGAAGATCCGCATGCCGGGCATCGGCGGCGAGGTCTGGAGTCGCCTCGGCGCCACCACCGTGGTGCTGCCGGGCGGCGAGATCTTCACCGCCCTGCAGACCGGCGCCATCGATGCCACCGACTGGGTCAGCCCCTACAACGACCTCGCCTTCGGCCTGCAGAAAGCCGCCAGGTACTACTACTACCCCGGCTGGCAGGAACCGCAGTCGGTGCTGGAGCTGCTGATCAACCAGAAGGCCTTCGACAGCCTGCCGCCCGACCTGCAGGCGATCGTCACCGAGGCGGCCCGCGCCTCGACCCTGGACATGATGGACGACTACGTGTTCAACAACGCCCTGGCGCTGGACGAGCTGAAGAAAAGCGGCACGCTGCTCAAGCGCTTCCCCGACGAGGTGCTGCTGGCCATGCAGCAGGAAACCGAACAGGTACTCGGTGAACTGGCCGCGCAGAGCGAACTGAACGGCCGCATCTGGGCCTCGATGCAGGCCTTCCAGGCGCTGGCCACCTCGATGCAGGCGCTGTCGGAGAAGGAACTCTACGACTGGCGCTGAATGGACGGCGCCTGCGAGCTCCGTTCGTCGTTCGGGCAGGCGCGCGGATTTCGTCCGCGCGGGGCCTGCCGCGCCAGGCAAAAGCCAGAAACATTCTGTCACTGGCCACGCCCATCCTTGCCGGGCAAGATGCCGCCCAAGCTTTTCCACAAGAGAGAAAACCGTGATGCAGCGTTTCCTCAGTATCGCCATGGTCCTGTGCCTGGCGCTGACCTTCAGCTTCGAAGCCCACGCCAAGCGCTTTGGCGGCGGCAAGTCCTTCGGTTCCGCGCCCAGCCACCAGACTCGCCAGGCCACGCCGCAGTCGCAACCGGCAACCACCGCGCCCACCGCAGGTCGTCAACCCGCTGCCGCCAGCGGCGCATCGCGCTGGCTCGGCCCGCTGGCCGGCCTGGCCGCCGGTGGCCTGCTCGCCTCGATGTTCATGGGTGATGGCTTCGAAGGCCTGCAGATCATGGACTTCCTGATCTTCGGCCTGATCGCCTTCCTGATCTTCCGCTTCCTCGCCGCCCGTCGTGCTCAGCAGCAGCCGCAAGCCGCCACCGCTGGCGCTCCGTACCAGCGCGAAATGCCGGCCCAGGCCGCACCGACCTCGATCTTCGGCGGCAGCGGCGCTGCGGCAGCGCGCCCGGTGATCAACGCCCCGGCCTGGTTCAACGAGCAGAGCTTCCTGGCTGCCGGCCGCGAGCACTTCATGAACCTGCAGCAGCACTGGGACGCGAACGAGATGGACAAGATCGCCGAGTTCGTCACCCCGCAACTGCTGGACTTCCTCAAGCGCGAGCGCGCCGAGCTGGGTGACGGCTTCCAGTCCACCTACATCGACGAGCTCGACGTGCAGCTCGAAGGCGTCGACGACAACGCCGAGAAGACCATCGCCACCCTGACCTTCAGCGGCCTGTCGAAGACCTCGCGCTTCGACCAGGGCGAAGCGTTCAGCGAAAGCTGGCGCCTGGAACGCGCCCAGGGCGACAACCAGCCCTGGCTGATCGCCGGCATCCGCCAGAACTGATCAGCAGCGCAGCATGAAAACCCCGGGCTTGCCCGGGGTTTTTCGTTTCGGCCCTGGCCGGCCTGCGCGGCCGGGAGCGCACCTGCAACACCGTCAGCCCGTTCGGCAGCGGCGCAGCGGGCACATCCGAGGGCGGCGCTGCAGCGGCGACCTAGCCGGACGCCTGCTCGCCCGCCGCCCGGCGCATGCCGATATGCGGGATGTCGTCCTCCAGGTAGACCTCGGTCACCGGCTCGAAGCCATAGCGCCCGTAGTAGCCCTGCAGGTGCGCCTGCGCCGACAGGTACAGCGGCACGCCAGGCCAGCGCTGCCCAGACTCGGCCAGCGCCCGCTCCATCAGCTGGTGCCCCAGGCCGCTGCCTCGCGCCGACGCGGCGATCACCACCCGGCCGATCACCACCTCACCGTCCATGCGCTGCGGATCGAGCAGACGCAGATAGCCCACCAGGCCATGCTCGTCGCGCGCCAGCAGGTGGCAGGTGTCGCCCAGCAGGTCCTGGCCATCGGTTTCCAGATACGGGCAGTTCTGTTCGACCACGAACACCTGGGTACGCAGCGCCAGCAGCGCGTAGAGCGTGGCGGTATCGAGTTCGCGGTGGTGCAGGCATTGCCAGGAGAGAGACGGCATAAGGGTGCTCCGTAAAAATCAGCAGTATGCCGCGACGCCCGGAGGTTTTCATTCCACCCAGCAGCTACTGTATAAAGCCGATCCCACCGCATCAGGAGCCGACACCGTGGAAGAAGTCATCGAACAGCTGCGCGAACTCAACGAACCGGTGCCGGTACCGCTGGAGCTGCCGGAGGAAGAGACCCTGGTGGAGATTCAGGAGCAGATCCTCATCCACCTGCCCTTCGAGCTGCGCGAGTTCCTGCTCAAGGTCAGCGACGTGGTCTATGGCCGCCTGGAGCCGGTGACCGCCAGCGACCCGCAATCGCACACCTACCTGCCGGAAGTGGCCTCGGTGGCCTGGGACCTCGGCCTGCCACGCGACCTGGTGCCGCTGTGCCAGGACGGCCGCGACTACTACGCCGTGGACGTGGAAGGCCAGGTGTGGCTGTGGGACGGCGACGAGGGTGAGCTGACCGACGAGAGCTGGGATTCGGTCTGGCACTGGTGCCGCGACGTCTGGCTGGAAAGCTGATCGGCGTCGCCGCCAACGCGGCGCCCACGGCTGGCCGCTACACCTGAGCCCGAGGCAGGGGCTTCAGCCGCGACCAGCACAGCCCATCAGGCAAACCCGGCTCACACCTCGCCCTGTTCCAGCGCCAGCAGATTGAGCAGAAACCGCGCGAAGTACAGCAGGTCCTGCTCCATGGCCTGGCGCGCCCCCTTGGCATCGCCAGCCTCGATGGCGGCGAAGGCGTCCTCGTGAAAGTCGTTGAGCCGCAGCGACAGGTCGGCGCCGGTGAACAGGCGGTTGAAGAAGGGACCGATCTGCAGCCACAGCGCCTCGATCGAGCGCAGCAGCACCGGGTTGCCGCACGCGCCATACAGGTGCAGATGAAACTGGCTGTTGGCGTTCAGGTAGTCCTGCACCTGGCGTCGTTCGATGGCTGCATCCATGCGCTGCACGCAGTCGCGCAGCAGCGCCAGGTCCGCGCTGTCCAGCCGTGGCGTCGCCAGTTCGACCGCCATGCCCTCCAGCGCCAGGCGCACCTGGAAGATGTTCTCGTAGCGCTCACGCGTCATCGACGGCACCCGCACCGAGCGTTGCTGCTCGCCCTCCAGCACCCCCTCGGCCACCAGCCGCTGCAGGGCGGCGCGGACCGGCATCGGGCTGGTGCCCCACTCGGCAGCCAGGTCACGGATCTTCAGCCGCTGGCCCGGCTGGAAGCGCCCGGCCAGCAGGCCCGAGCGAATGTTCTGGTACAGCTGTTCCTGCAGGTTGTCAGCCATGGGCCGGCTCCCTCGGTGGCGCCGGCAGTTGAGCAAGGGTGAGGCTACAGTCGCGCATGGAAGGCTCCGCTGGAAAAATCCGACAAGTCTACGTCGATATGGATTTTGTGTGAAAAAACGCCATAGCGTAAATATTCTGTGATCACAAATTAGCAGTTTACTGCATGAATGAACGGTTAAATCCTATCGTTTACTATTTTGTGATCACAAAATATGATGCTCGAAACCCCATCGAGGTACTTCCCATGACCACTGCCAGTGGTATCAGCCAAGCCGCCGTGGAGCGTTTCGTCGCTGCCGAACGCGAGCTGTTCCTGTCCCGCAACCCGAAATCCGCCGCCCTGGCCGAACGTGCACGCCATTCGCTGTACGGCGGCGTGCCGATGCACTGGATGGCCGACTGGTCGACACCGGTGCCGCTGTTCGTCGAGCGCGCCAAGGGCGCACGCTTCTTCGACGTGGACGGTCATGAGTACATCGACTTCTGCCTGGGCGACACCGGCAGCATGTTCGGTCACTCGCCCGATCCCGTGGCCCGCGCCATTGCCGAACAGGCCGGCAACGGCCTGACCACCATGCTCCCCGGCGAGGATGCCGTGGTCTGCGGCGAACTGCTGGCGCAGCGCTTCGGCCTGCCCTACTGGCAGGTCACCGCCACGGCGACCGACTCCAACCGCTACGTGCTGCGCTGGGCGCGCGCCATCACCCAGCGCAAGACCCTGCTGGTGTTCGATGGCTGCTACCACGGCACCGTCGATGACGTGATGGTGCGCCACAGGGACGGCCAGACGGTGCACCGCTCGGGGCTGATCGGCCAGGCCTACGACCTGACCGAGCACAGCCGCGCCATCCCCTTCAACGATGTCGCAGCACTGGAGGCCGCCCTGGCCCAGGGTGATGTCTGCGCCCTGCTCTGCGAACCGGCAATGACCAACATCGGCATGGTCCTCCCCGATCCGGGCTTCATGCAGCGCTGCCGCGAGCTGACGCGCCAGTACGGCAGCCTGCTGATCATCGACGAGACCCATACGATCTCCACCGACATCGGCGGCTGTACCCGCCTGTGGGGGCTGGAGCCGGACTTCTTCGTGGTCGGCAAGCCCATCGCCGGCGGTGTGCCCTGCGGTATCTTCGGCTGCAGCGCGGCGATGGCCAGCGCCATGAACCAAGCCCGCCAGCGCGCCAGCGAAGGCAGCCAGGGTCATGGCCACAGCGGCATGGGCACCACCCTGTCGGCCAACGCCCTGGCCATGCACTGCATGCGCGCCAACCTGGAGCAGGTGATGACCCAGGACGCCTACGACCGCATGCTGCCGCTGGCTGCGCGCCTGGCCGATGGCTTCCGTCAGCTGATAGGCCGGCACGGCCTCGACTGGTCGGTGACCGAGCTGGGCGCACGCTGCGAATTCCAGTTCTGTGCCACGCCGCCGCGCACCGGGGCCGAAGCCGAGGCCGCCTTCCATGACGAGCTGCAGATGGCCTTGCACCTGTACCTGATCAACCGCGGCGTCCTCATCACCCCGTTCCACAACATGACCCTGTGCTGTCCGAGCACCACGACCGAGGATGTGGACAAGCTGATCGTCACACTCGACCTGGCCTTGAGCGAGCTACTGGCCATCCCCGGCGCCCGCGAGTAAGCCCCAAAGGATGCCTGTGGGAGGGGTTTCAGCCGCGACAGTCGCCGCTGAAGCGCCTCCCACAGACGCGCCCCACGACCTTCTACGAGGACCCACATGCAATTCGCCCCCCCTCAGGAAGCCTACGACTTCCTCGAACGCCACCCCGAGGTGCGCAGCATCGAACTGATGCTGATCGACGCCAATGGCATCCCGCGCGGCAAGCTGCTGCACCGCGACGAGCTGCTGGCCATCTACGAGAACGGCCGGCCGCTGCCCAGCTCGATCCTGTCGCTGACCCTCCAGGGCGAGGACGTCGAGGCCAGCGGCCTGGTCTGGGAAGTGGCCGATGCCGACTGCTGGACCTACCCGCTACCCGGCAGCCTGACCCTGCAACCCTGGCGCACCGTGCCCACCGGCCAGCTGCAGGTGAGCATGCACCCGACCCAGGGCCTGCCAGCCACGCCGGGCGATCCACGCCACGTGCTGGTGCGGGCCATCGATGCGCTCAAGGCCGACGGCTATCACCCGGTGATGGCGGTGGAGCTGGAGTTCTACCTGCTGGACAAGCAGCGCGACGCCAATGGTCGCCCGCAGCCTGCCGTGCAGATGAACGGCGTGCGCCCACAGGCGCCACAGGTATATGGCGTCTACGAGCTGGAACAGCTGCAGCCGTTCCTCGACGACCTCTACGCCGCCTGCGAGGTGCAGGGCCTGCCGGTGCGCACGGCGATCTCCGAATACGCGCCGGGCCAGCTGGAGCTGACCCTGGAGCACCGTTTCGACGCCCTGCAGGCCGTCGATGAAGGCGTGCGCTACAAACGCCTGGTCAAGGGCGTGGCCAACAAACATGGCTTGCAGGCCTGCTTCATGGCCAAGCCCTTCGGCGACCTGGCCGGCAGCGGTCTGCATATGCACGTCTCGCTGGCCGACGAGAACGGCAACAACCTGATGGCCAGCGACGACCCGCAGGGCACGCCGCTGCTGCGCCACGCCATCGGCGGCATGATGGCCACGCTCGACGATGCGCTGGCGATCTTCTGCCCCAACGCCAACTCCTTCCGCCGTTTCCAGGCCAACAGCTATGCACCGCTGGCCAAGAGCTGGGGGGTGAACAACCGCACCGTGTCCTTCCGCGTGCCGGGCGGGCCGGCCCACAGCCGTCATGTCGAACACCGCATCTGCGGCGCCGATGCCAACCCCTACCTGGCGGCGGCAGCGATTCTCGCCGGCATCCACAAGGGCATCCGCGAGCAGATCGATCCGGGGGCGGCCATCGTCGGCAACGGCTACGAACAGGCCCGCGAAACGCTGCCCACGGATTGGCTTACCGCCCTGCGCAACCTGGAAGCTTCAAGCTGGGCGCGCGAAGCGCTGGGCGAGGACTTCCTCAAAGTGTTTCTCGCGATCAAATGGGCCGAGTACCGCCAGTTCATGGGGGAAGTGAGCGAACAGGACTGGCGCTGGTACCTGAGCCACGCCTGACTCGCCCAGGTGGATGAACAAGCGTCACCCACCCGACTGCGCCATGTAGCCCGGATGAAATCCGGGGACGCTGCCGAACCGCCCCCCCGGATTGCATCCGGGCTACGGGCCTGCGCAACCTGGAAGGTTCAAGCTGGGCGCGCGAAGCGCTGGGCGAGGACTTCCTCAAGGTGTTTCTCGCGATCAAATGGGCCGAGTACCGCCAGTTCATGGGCGAAGTGGGCGAACAGGACTGGCGCTGGTACCTGAGCCACGCCTGAGTCGGGCAGGTGGATGAACAAGCGTCACCCACCCGACTGCGCCATGTAGCCCGGATGAAATCCGGGGACGCTGCCAAACCGCCCCCCGGATTGCATCCGGGCTACGTCCCGTTCACAGCGGCAGGCAGCGCGCGCCGTCTCGCACTGGCAAAGGTCCGGCAAAGCACAGCCGGTCACGCTCATCGAGCAGCGCCGGCTGGCCCGGATAGTAGGGGTTGTCGAAGGCATGCAACTGCTCGGCACTTGGCACACCTTGAGGCAGTTGAGACATCCCTTGCAGGAGACGGCGCTGGGCCTCAAGGTCCTGCACACGCACGGCATAGTCACGAAAGTCCGGTATGGCCATACCCAGCAGCACGTTACCCACGGGATTGCGCCGGCTCTTCTGCCACTGAGGTTCAGGCAATTGCTGGACCTTAGGGGCAAACTCCGCAGGCGGAAGCTGCGACAGCTCAGCCAGTGGCTGATAGAAACTCAGGCTGGCGTTGATGCTCATCTGCGGACGCAGCCCCCACCACATGAGCAGGCGCTCCTTCCAGTCCAGGTTGCTGCTGGACTGGCTCTTGAACATCAGGGCCACACTCCGAAACTCATACTGCAGCGGCCTCAGCAAGCTGCGCTCGGCTTGATCGAATGCCGGCACGCTGCTCGCCGCGGGCATCAGCCCCTGGCGATAGAGCACGGCCTGCCAGCGCATGTTGCGCTCGACCATACGCACCATGATCATCTTCGCGATCAGCGTATCGGCGCGGCGCATCTGCCCTCGCAGCAGCTGCAGCTCCTCGTCGAGACGCACCCGAACCTGCTCACCTTCCCCCGCCTGAGCCGCCTTGAGCAGCTGCAGAGCCAGCAGCTGCTGGCCATTCACCAGGTAGTGGTAGGGCGGCAATGGGGCCATGATGCTGTCCTCCAGCAGATTGCGGTAGTCATCGAGCTGGAGGAACTGCCAGTAGCGCTCGCGCAGAAGACGCTGCTCATCCGTCTCCACCCAGCCAGACACCCCGCTCAGCAGTGTGCTCAGACAGCCATCTTTCTCTATCGCACAGAACAATGGTCCATTCGCTATAGCCAACGTCGGGACCAGCGGCTCCGTAAAACCCTCATCCAACGGGCCGTGGCTGCTGCGCCAGGTGCGATAGGCCTGCAGCCGCTCGGCACCCAGTGCCTCTGGCGACTGCCCAGAATCGGCATCCAGACCATTGAGAAACACATAGGCCCGACTCTGCCCCGCATCGACCTGGGCCTGTTCGAGCCAGGTTTGGGCGTCGGCACTCAGCGGCTCATCCCGCATCCAGGCATAGCCGCTCACGACCAGCAGCACCGGCAGACTCGCGAGCAGTGCAACGATCCCTCTGCGCATCACCGGCTCACCTTGATGTACCCGCCCGCCACGCTGATGCCCATGCCGCCGTAGTCCTGACAGCCCTCGGTGAACACCTCCAGCACGCGCAGGGCGATGCCTTCGCGCAGCAGCTGCACGGCGCAACCGGCGCCCAGCTGGGCATCCTGCAGTGTCATCGCGGCGCCATCGCCGTGCAGGCGACCGTCCAGCTTGCCGATGGCTGCCGGGCCGTATTCCTCCACCCGCGCCCCGGCGCGCAGCGGCGAGAAGCGAGCGCGATAGCCGCCCTGCGGGTCGGCGCTGATCTGCAGCTCGCTCCACACCGCCTGGCCGCCGTAGCGCAGATAGCGACCCTGGGGACTGGCGGCCAGCGCCTGGTAGTCCAGCGCCTCGGCCACCTTGCCCAGGTGCAGGCGGGTCGAGGCGCCGTTGAGCTGCCTGTCCAGGGCCACGCCCAGCCAGGCCCGCGCCATGCCGGCATCGCCAGCGCGCAGGTTGGCCAGGATCAGGTTGTTCAGGGCCAGCTCCAACTGTGCCGAGTCACCCTGCTCGACACGTCGTAACTGACGCTCGAACGCTTCGATGGCCGTCGCATACTGGCCGGCCTGGTAGGCGGCCGTGCCGCGCTGGTTGCACTGCACCACGGTGGCGCAGTCCTCGGTTGCCTGCGCACTGCCGGCGACGGCAAGCAGCAGGGACAGGTACAGACGTTTCGAGCGGATTGGCATGGATGGCATCCTTGCAACAGGAAGTGGCGAGTCTAGTTTGAATCTTGCATCCCCAGGGCCGACGGGCCTTACTCTCAGCAGCCCCACACGTACTCGGAGCCATGATGGAAGCCGGAACCGCGCAACTGACGATGACCGTACTGATGACCCCGGACATGGCCAATTTCTCCGGCAATGTCCACGGCGGCACCCTGCTCAAGTACCTCGACGAGGTGGCCTACGCCTGTGCCAGCCGCTACGCGGGGCGCTACGTGGTGACCCTGTCCGTGGACCAGGTGATCTTCCGCGAGCCGGTACACGTCGGCGAGATGGTCACCTTCCTCGCCTCGGTCAACTACTGCGGGCGCACCTCGATGGAGATCGGCATCAAGGTGATCACCGAGAACATTCGCGAACGCTCGGTGCGCCACACCAACAGCTGTTTCTTCACCATGGTGGCGATGGACGACCAGGGACGCCCGGCAGCGGTGCCCGAACTGCAACCGGACACCCCGGACGGCCTGCGCCGTCAACGCCAGGCCGCACAGCGCCGGCAGATCCGCGAGGAGCTGCAGTTGCGCTACAAGGCACTGAGCGAGGAAAAGGCCTGAGCACGTCCTGCCAGAGGCCGCGCCTTCAGTCGTGGCCGATGTAGAACAACAGTTCGCGGCGCTGCGGATGGTCCTTGAGCCACTCGCGAATCTCGTCGGCACGGGCAATCGCCTCGTCCCCCGCGATGCGCGTGAAGCGCTCGCGCCGCGCCTGCTCGCTGGCCTGCTGACGCACCTGGCGCTGCCAGGCCTCGGTGAAGATCGCCGGCATGCGGTGGCTCAGCTCCAGCGCCTTGAGCAGTTGCCACTCGCCGCTGTCGAGCCAGGCCTCGTCACAGGTGCCGCAGAGGTCGAGACGGTTGGCACGGGTACCGCTGATCTGAAACTTGCTCATCAGCTTGGCGCACTTGGGGCAGCTCAGGGCATGGCTGGACTCGCCCACTTGTTCCTCGGCAGCCAGTGTCGCCACACCCTCCTGCTCCGGCTGGCGCTCGGCCCAGTCGCGGTAATGCAGCAGGCTGACCAGGGTGCCCGAGCACTGCGGGCAACCATGGCCCAGCAGGCCGTCTTCGAGTTTTGCCGGTTGCAGGCGGCTGGTACGGCAGGCGGGGCAGTGCATGGTGACGTCCTTTTCCAGTTGAATGCGCGCACGCTAATGCACAGCCGACACAAGGGCAAGTTGGTAGCTGAGAACTGCTTGGCGGATAGGCTAAGCTCTGTCTCCCGAAGTCGGAGTCACCATGATCAACCTGTTCGATGCATTCCTGTTGATACTGTTCGCCGCCGTCTGCGCCTGGCTGTGGCGCGGCCACGGCATTCGCGAACGGGCCCTGCAACTGGCCAAGCAGCATTGCGCCAAGCTCGATGTGGAGCTGCTGGACGGTGCCGTGGCGCTGCGTCGCCTGGCCATCCAGCGCGACGCCAGGGGCCACCGCCGGCTGGCCCGGCTCTACGACTTCGAGTTCACCGTCACCGGCGAGCAGCGTCTGCGCGGGCAGATCAGCATGTTCGGCGCACACCTCGGGCGCATCGAGCTGGAGCCGCACCCGGTTCTGGAGCCGCAGCCCGAGCCGGTTTCGGTGCAGCATCCGGGCAACGTCATCCGCCTGGAAGACTGGCGCCGCAAGGCGCAGTAAGGCAGCGCGCAGCCTTGGTCCCGGGCGCCGGCTTGCCGGCGATACTCTGCCACTCGATCGCCGGCAAGCCGGCTCCTACATGACGCGGTGCCCCATCAGCCGCGTTGCAGCAGGAAATTCGCGACCCGTTCGGCACTGTCTGCCGGCTGTTCCTGCATGAAGCAGTGCCCGCCCGGCACCACCTGGCTGCGGACGTGGCCGTTGCCTGCGCACCAGCGCGCCACCGATTTCGCCACGAAGGGGTAGGTACGCGCGCCGTGGATCACCTGCGTCGGCGTCGAGATCTTGCCCAGCGACGGCCACAGCCGGCGCGGGTAGGAGCCGAAGATGTCGGCTTCACGGCTCGGCCGGCACTTGAGTTCGACGCCACCCTCGACATCCTTCAAGGCATGCTCGACGTAGGCGGCGAAGGCCGCTTCATCCCAGCCCTTGAACATGCCACGACCGTGCAGGGCAGCATGGGCGCTGGCGCGGTCCGGCCATTGCCGGCGGCGCTTCTGCGCCCGTTTCGCCATCCCGGTGCGCTGCGCCAGGCCAACCACGTCGGACAGTGCCATGACGCCGATCATCGCCGGGCTGAACAGCACCGGGTCGAGCAGCACGGCGCGTCGGAACAGCTCGGGATGGCGGGCCAGGATCAGGCTGGTGAGCACCCCGCCGAAGCTGTGCCCGACGGCAAAGCGCGCTACCTCGCCGAACGGGCCGCGCAGGGCCTCGAATGCCTCCACCGCCAGCTCGGCGCTGCGGTTCCAGCCGTGGAAGCGGCCGCCATGATCACTGTCGCCATGCCCCTGGGCGTCGCACAGCCAGAGGTCGAAGTCCTCCGCCAGCAGCGTCAGCATCGGCGTGTAGACCCGCCCGCAGTAGCCGTTGCCATGCAGGAAATGCAGCAGCGGCTTGCCCGACGGCGGGCTGTGCCAGCCGCGCAGGGTGAAACCGGCAGAAGTGGCGTGAGACCAGGACAGCAGTTGCATGAGGTTATCCACAGCGATGAAAGCGCGGCGAGTGTATCAGCCAGCCGGGGCGATCCGGCAGCGGGCGAACGCCGCCGTCAGCGCATCGGCGTCGTGCGCCTGCGCGAAGATCAGCTCCAGACGCGAGTCCTTGCGCCATTCGCTCGTCCCCCAGTCCTGCAACGCCTGCCCCTGCACGGCATTGAGCGAACGCCAGCCGGCCGCGCCGTGCACCACCGCCTTGGCACGCCGCCAGTCCAGGCCCTGCAACCACTGCCCGAGCGACGCCAGGTCGAAGCGCTGGCTCGGGTGCCAGCGCCAGCCGATGCTCCAGCCTTCCGCCTGAGCCTGCACCTGGCAGATCGGCTCGGCCGCGTTGCGCCAGATCTGCGGCAGGCTCGCCGCACCTGTGGGTAACCCGGCGCCGACCCCGCCCGTTGCGGCCTGCGCCGCCACGCCCGGCAGCTCGGCCAGATCGAGTTGCCCATGCTCGCTCCACCGCAGTGGCACGGGTGGCAGCGCGGCGGCAATCCGCGCGCGGCTCGCCGCATCCAGCCCGGCACTCTTGTTCAGCAGCAGCAAGCCGGCATACGCCAGGGCCTCACGCTGCACCTCCGGCAACGCCTGGCCCTCAGCCAGCGCCTGGGCATCGAGCACCAGCAGCGCCGGCTGCACGGCCAGCACGCCGAGCCAGGGCGGCTGACGCAGCTGCACCAGCAACTGCGCCGGGTGACCGAGGCCGGACGGCTCGATCAGCAGGCGGTCGGGCCTGGCCTTGCGCAGCAGGCGGCCCAGGCCGACCTGAAACGGCGCGCCGTTGACGCAGCACAGGCAACCGCCCGCCACCTCGGCCATGGCGACAGCATCGTCGCCCTGCTCCAGCAGCGCGGCGTCCAGGCCGATCTGGCCGAATTCGTTGATCAGCACCGCCCAGCGTTCGTGCGCCGGCTTCTGCGCCAGCAGATGACGAATCAGGCTGGTCTTGCCTGCGCCCAGCGGGCCGGCGATCAGATGAGTGGGGATGTGAGTGAGCATGGGCCTATGGTCGGTGCTTCATGGCACAGACTGCAACGGGTCGGCGTGCTAGATTCGCGGACGGTTTTTCCCGGAGTCGAGCAGATGCGTGCATGGTTGTTGCTGTTTTCCCTACTGCCGGGCCTGGCGCTCGCCGAGGCCTGTATCGTGCGTAGCCAGGCGGAGCGCCTGGATGTGAAGGTGTGCCAGGAGAACCGCAATATCCCCTCCTCGCTGTTCCACGAGGGCTTTTGCCAGCCGCAGCTGAAGGGCCAGAAGGTCGAGGTGGAGTTCGTCGAGCAATGCCCGCAAGGCGCCTACGGGGTCTGCCAGAACGCGCTCGCCGGCAACGACCTGTACCAGCAGGACATCCACTACTACGGCGTGGCCAGCGATGCGCTGTATCTGGAGCCCGCCTGCACCAGCCAGTATCGCGGCAAGTGGATCAAGCCCTGACATCAAAGCGTCATCGAACAAGCGCCTAATAGCCACGGGTACCTCACGTAACCCTCATGTCGAGTCACGCGTCGACATGATCTCTTGGTGCTTGAAGCCGGGGCAGTCGCTCCGGCTTTTTTTTGCCCCGTCGGTGTCTCCGGCACCTGGCCGGCCAGCGGCGTCCTTTACATGGAGCGCTCGCCTCAGGCCAGCCAGTCCAGCGTCAGCAGCAGGCGTCGTTCGCCGGCCGGAGGCTGCGGCGAGCGGTGGATCAGGCCGCGCCCTTCGTTGCCCTGCCATTTCTCACCCTTGGCCAAGGCCACATGGCCAGCGACCAGGCGGCGGATGCAGGCCTCATCCTGCGGCTCGGCAGCCGCCTGACCCAGCCGGCTGCGCGGCATGCCCCCCTCCTCCAGCCACTCGCTGCCGACGCCGGCGTAGCTGGTGATCAGCCGCAGCGGCACATGATCGACGTGGAAGCGCGGGCACATGGCCTTGTCCAGCACCCGCAGGCGCAGGCCGATGCGCCGCGCATCGAGCAGGCAGGCATAGGCGCCCACCAGCCAGGCCACGTCGGCGAGGAAGGCGCTCTGCCCCGGCATGTCGGCGTACTGCGCCACCAGGCCGAACAGGTTCGGCTCGCTGTCCGGCTGCGCCAGCTCCAGCGTCATCGACTGCGCCAGCGGCTCGCCCTGGGCCAGCAAGGTCTCGGCGAACAGGCTGATCCGCGCCGGCAGCTGGCGCTGCCAGACCGCCAGATTGACGCTGTCGTGCAGCACCTCGCCAAGCACCTCGACACCTTCGCCCAGCACCTGCCGGGAGGCCTTCGGCAACTGCAGGGCGAACATCAGGCCGCCTCCTGCTGCCAGGGCCCGAACGGGTCGGCGAGCAGGCGCCAGGCCTCCGGGCCACCGGCCATCTCGGCGTCGCTCAGCAGGCAGTCGTCCAGCTCACGGCACAGGCGTGCGAAATCGATGTTCTGGCCGATGAACACCAGCTCCTGGCGGCAATCGCCGACCTCGGCGCTCCAGTGCTTCATGATGGCCTGCAGACCTTCTTCGTCCTGCGGCCAGTGCTGCCTGGGCACGAAACGCCACCAGCGCCCGGCCAGACCATGGCGCATCAGGCCGCCAGCCTGCGACCAGCTGCCCGCCTCCTGGTACTTGCTGGCCAGCCAGAAGAAGCCCTTGGAGCGCAGCAGGCGACCGTTGCTCCACTCGCGGCTGAGGAAGTCGAAGAAGCGCTGCGGGTGGAAGGGCCGCCGCGCGCGGTAGGCGCTGGAGGCGATACCGTATTCCTCGGTTTCCGGCACGTGCTCGCCGCGCAGCTCCTTGAGCCAGCCCGGCGCCTGCGAGGCGCGGTCGAAGTCGAAGCGGCCGGTGTCGAGGATCGTGTCCAGGGCGACCCGGCCCATGCTCATGACCTCAATCTCGGCATGGGTGTTGAGCCCACGCAGGA
This sequence comes from Pseudomonas sp. BMW13, assembly GCF_013357275.1. NCBI lineage: Bacteria > Pseudomonadati > Pseudomonadota > Gammaproteobacteria > Pseudomonadales > Pseudomonadaceae > Pseudomonas > Pseudomonas sp. BMW13. The sequence goes on from NZ_SUKD01000011.1 coordinate 55,679, forward strand.
TGGCCATCAGCTCCTCGCGCTCGGCCTGGCTGATCAGGTCGATCTTGCTGATGAGGATGACGTCGGCGAACTCCACCTGCTCGATCAGCAGGTCGGTGATCGAGCGCTCGTCCTCCTCACCCAGGGTTTCGCCACGGCTGGCCAGGCTGTCCGCCGCGTGGAAATCGCGCAGGAAGTTCACCCCGTCGACCACCGTGACCATGGTGTCGAGCCGGGCCAGGTCGGACAGGCTGCGCCCCTGCTCATCGCGGAAGGTGAAGGTCTCGGCCACCGGCAGCGGCTCGCTGATGCCGGTGGACTCGATCAGCAGGTAGTCGAAGCGGCCCTCGCTGGCCAGGCGGCTGACCTCGTCGAGCAGGTCCTCGCGCAGCGTGCAGCAGATGCAGCCATTGCTCATCTCCACCAGCTTCTCTTCGGCGCGGTTGAGGCTGACGTCGCGCTGCACTTCGCTGCCGTCGATGTTGATTTCGCTCATGTCGTTGACGATCACCGCGACCTTGCGGCCTTCGCGGTTCTTCAGCACATGGTTGAGCAGGGTGCTCTTGCCGGCGCCGAGAAAGCCGGACAGCACGGTAACGGGTAGACGCTGATGCATGGGGTGTTCCTCGTTCAGTCACGGTCACGCTGATGTTTTTCGCGCTGCTCCTGACGCTCCTTGGCTTCGATGCACAGGGTCGCGGTCGGGCGCAGCAGCAGGCGTTTCAGGCCGATGGGCTCGCCGGTTTCGGCGCACCAGCCGTATTCGCCACGGGCCAGGCGTTCGAGCGCCTGGTCGATCTTGTCCAGCAGCTTCTTTTCCCGTTCCAGCAGGCGCAGCTGCCATTGCCGCTGCTCCTCGGCGGCGCCGATGTCGGCGACGTCGCTGCTGCTGTCGGGTTCGCGCAACTGGGCGAATTCGTCGTCGATGCGCAGTTGCAGTTCGCTGCGCTGGCCCAGCAGCAACGCCCGGAAGAACTGTTGCTGGGCCTCGTTCATGTAGTCGTCGGCCGGCTGGGCGAGCAGCTCGACCTGGGTGGGCACGGTCAGGGTCATGGCAAATCGGCTAGCTTGTTTTGATTGTTATAACATAACATTAATTTCTGACAGCGACCCACGGATTTACGATGAACGAACAACCCCTGCCGGATATCGCCGCCCAAGCCACCCACCACGACCTGTCGCTGGACTGGGTCGGCATGGCCGGCATCGCCCTGCCGATCCGCCTGGCGGGCGAAGCGGTCACGGCCAGCGTCGACATCGGCGTCAGCCTCGACGATGCCGCGGCGCGTGGCATCCACATGTCGCGCCTGTACCTGGCAGCCCAGCGCCTGGTGCACCTCGAGCTGAAGGTGCCGGCCATCCTGCAGGTGCTGGATGACTGCCTGAGCAGCCACCAGGCACTGTCCGACAGCGCCAGCCTGACCCTGCGCGGCGCGGTGCCGCTGAAGCGCCCGGCACTGGTCAGCCCGTTGCACGGCTGGAAGGCCTACCCGTTCGAGATACGCGCCCGCCAGGACGGCCGCGGCCTGACCATCGAGCTGCAGGTCGAGGTCGAGTACTCCTCCACCTGCCCCTGTTCGGCGGCGCTGGCGCGGCAGTTGATCCAGCAGCGCTTCGCCTGGGACTTTCCCGACCGGCAGGCGGACTACCTGAACACGCTCGACTGGCTCGGCTCGACCCAGGGCATCGTCGCCACGCCGCACAGCCAGCGCAGCACGGCTACGCTGCAGCTGCGCCTGCACCCGGCATGCATCGACCTGCCCTTGCTGGCGCTGATCGACAGCGCCGAGCAGGCCCTGGGCACACCGGTCCAGACGGCGGTGAAGCGCGCCGACGAACAGGCCTTCGCCCTGGCCAACGGGCAGAACCTGATGTTCTGCGAGGACGCCGCACGCCGCCTGCACCATGCGCTGGGCCAGTTGCCCGAGGTCAGCGCCTTCTGCCTCAGGGTGGTCCATGCGGAAAGCCTGCACGCCCACGACGCGGTGGCCGAAAGCCGCTGCAACTGGAGCTGAGGCATGCCTGCCCAACCCTTCTGGTTGCAGCTGGAGTCGGCCCGCGCCGGTCACACCCGGTCGTTGCAGGCAACGTTGGACGCCATCGCCTGGAACGACGCCGGCCTGATCCCGGTGATTACTCAGCGCCACGACGACGGCGAGGTGCTGATGCTGGCCTGGATGAATCGCGCCGCGCTGACAGAAACCCTGAGCAGCGGCCAGGTCTGCTACTGGTCGCGCTCGCGCCAGCGCCTGTGGCGCAAGGGCGAAACCAGCGGCCATCGCCAGCGCCTGCACAGCGCCCGCCTCGACTGCGATGGCGACGCCCTGCTGCTCAGGGTCGAACAGACCGGCCCGGCCTGCCATACCGGGCGCCCTGCCTGCTTCTACAACGAACTCGACGGCGAGCAGCTGCGCGTCGTCGTGAGCCGCCCGGGATGAAACGCATCGCCATCGCCCTGGTACACCTCTACCAGTACCTGCTCAGCCCCCTGCTCGGCCCGCGCTGCCGTTTTCATCCGAGCTGCTCGCACTACGCCATCGAGGCCCTGGAGAAACACGGCCTGCTGCGCGGCCTGTGGCTCAGCCTGCGCCGGCTGCTGCGCTGTCATCCCTGGCACCCGGGTGGCTACGACCCGGTGCCCGAACCCTCGCCCAAGGAACGCCCATGATCCGCAAGAATCCGTCCGGCCACCTGCCACTCATCGCCGAGTCCGCCTATGTCGACAAGACCGCCATCATCTGCGGCAAGGTGATCATCGAGGACAACGTCTTCGTCGGCCCGTACGCGGTGATCCGCGCCGACGAGGTGGACGAGAGCGGCGACATGCAGCCGATCGTCATCGGCGCCAATTCCAACATCCAGGACGGCGTGGTGATCCACTCAAAGTCCGGTGCGGCGGTCACCATCGGCGAGCACAGCTCCATCGCCCACCGCTCGATCATCCATGGCCCGTGCCGGGTCGGGAACCGGGTGTTCATCGGCTTCAACAGCGTGCTGTTCAACTGCAGCGTCGGCGACGGCTGCGTGGTGCGGCACAACGCGGTGGTGGACGGCTGCGACCTGCCGGCGGGCTTCCACGTTACCTCCACCCAGCGCATCGGGCCGAAGACCGACCTCGCCAGCCTGCCCCGCGTCAGTGTCTCGGCCAGCGAGTTCTCGGAAGACGTGGCGCGTACCAACATCGACCTGGTGCGGGGCTACAAGGCCCTGCAGAACGAGTTTTGAGCGTGCTGATCCGCAACGCCCGGCTGGTCAACGAAGGCCGTGTGTTCGAGGCCGACCTGCGCATCCGCCACGGGCGCATCGACGCCATCGCCAGCGGCCTCGCCCACCTCCCCGGCGAGGCCGTGCTCGACGCCGCCGGCCAGTACCTGCTGCCGGGCATGATCGACGACCAGGTGCACTTCCGCGACCCCGGCGCGCCGCACAAGGGCAGCTTCGCCAGCGAGTCGCGCGCGGCGGTGGCCGGCGGCATCACCAGCGTCATGGACATGCCCAACACCCAGCCGCCGACCCTGACGCTGGAGGCGCTGGCGGCCAAGGAGCAGCGCGCCGCCCGCTGCTCGCGGGTCAACTACGGCTTTCACTTCGGCGTCAGTCACGACAACCTCGACACCGTTGCCGCGCTCGACCCTGACCGCGTGGCAGGGGTGAAGGTGTTCATGGGCGCCAGCACCGGCAACATGCTGGTCGACGACCTGCCTGCGCTGGAGCGCCTGTTCCGTGACTGTCCGACCCTGCTGCTGACGCATTGCGAACACACCCCGCGCATCCGTGAACGCGAGGCGAGGTGGCAGGCCAGGTACGGCGACGACATCCCCGCCGACCAGCACCCGGCGATCCGCGATGCCGAGGCCTGCTACCAGTCCTCCAGCCTGGCGGTGAGTCTGGCCCGCCGCCATGGCACGCGCCTGCACGTGCTGCACATCAGCACGGCACGCGAACTCGAGCTGTTCATGCCCGGCCCGGCGGCCAGCAAGCGGATCACCGCCGAGGTCTGCGCCCACCACCTGTACTTCGACGACAGCGACTACGCCGCCCTCGGCCACCTGATCAAGTGCAACCCGGCGATCAAGCAGCGCGCCGATCGCGACGCCCTGCGCCAGGCCCTGCTCTGTGGACGCCTGGACATCATCGGCACCGACCACGCGCCGCACAGCCTGGAGGAGAAGCGACGTCCCTACCGGCAGGCGCCGGCCGGCCTGCCGCTGATGCAGCACGCCCTGCCGGCGCTGCTGGAGCTGGTGGCCGACGACCTGCTGCCACTGCCGCTGCTGGTGGAAAAGACCAGCCACGCCGTGGCCGAGCGCTTCGCCATCGAGCAGCGCGGCTACCTGCGCGAAGGCTACTGGGCCGACCTGACCCTGGTGGAGCGCCTGGCCGAACCCGGCCCGGTAGCGCAGCAGCCGATCCTCGCCCATTGCGGCTGGACACCCTTCCAGGGCCGCAGCTTCCGCCATGCCGTGCGCAGCACCTTGGTGTCCGGGCAGCTGGCCTGGCATGCCGGCCAGGTGCAGGACGACTGCCAGGGCCTGCCGCTGCGCTACCGACGCGCCTGAGCTACCAGCCGCCGCCTCCGCCGCCGCCAGCCCCTCCGCCGGAGGAGCCGCCGCCATGCGAGGCGGACGAGCCGGAACCGCTGTCGTCACTGCTGGAACCGGAGAAGCTGTCGACCGATCTCGGCGCCTCGGGTGGCACGGACGCCGTCATCAGCATCCGGTCGAGGTTCCAGGCCAGCGTCATCGCCTCACCCGAGGTCATCAGTTGCGTGAAGCCCTGTGGCTGGTAGTCCACCTCCACCGGCGCCAGCGTGCCCTTGCGCAGCTCGGCGGTGAAGCGCTGGGTCCACTGCCGCTCGACCCCCAGGGCCATGGCGTAGGGCAGATGCCGCTCGTACAGCGCGATGCTCATCACCGGAGCCTGGCCCGCCTTGTCCAGCACGTCCCTCTCGGCCAGGCTCAGGTAGTTGCGGTAGCCCTCCAGCTCATCGAGCAGGCGCCGTCCGGCGATGGTGGGCGAGCGCATGAGCTTGCGTGCCACGGCGACGATGGCGAACAGTGCCAGACACTGCAGCACGGCATCACCGCCCACCAGGCCTGCGGCCAGGCCCAGGCACACCAGGGCGAACAGCAGCAGCGGGAGTCCGGCCCCGATCATCCCGTGGGTCAGGCAGTAGAGCGTCCCGGCCCCCAGCAGCATTCCCAGCAGCATCAGCCAGACGGCGTTGTTCGCAGCCTCCGCGTCGCCCGTGGACGTCACCAGCAGCGCGATCCCCGTCACCAGGGCGAAGAAGGCACCGAACAGCCAGTGCCCGGTAGCATTGCTGAAGTTGTTCCGCTCGATCCCTTTGACGCTCTTCAGCAGCACCTCCAGGGCGTTCGCCAGACGCGGTTCGTAGCGCCCGCCCAGAGTCAGCGAGCCGCCCTCCCGCGTGATCAGGGCATTGAGCACGCGCCGCTCCTCCTCGCGTATGGCATCCCCGTCCACCTCGCCCCGCGTCAGCACCAGGCCGCTGGTGTCGCGTTGCAGGCTGAGCCAGCCGCGAATGGCCAGGTCGGTGAACATGATGCTCAGCGCCCGCACGCCTTTGCGGTCATGCTTCAGGCCACGGCGCCACACGTACCCGGCCATCAGCGGACTGACGCCCCGTGGCAGCTCGAACAGCGGGATCACCAGGCCCTTGGCCGGCCCGCGCCCCTTCGCCCACCAGATCAGTGCGTAGAACAGCAGCAACCCGCTGAAAGCGGCCACCAGCAGAATGCGCCGCAGGTTGTCGGCGAGCAGCACCAGCAGCTCGTCCCACCAGCCGGGGCGAGTGACCAGCCCCGCCTGCCAGGCCAGGGCGACGGTAAAACCTTCACGCGCATCCAGCTCGCGCGTGGTCGCCAGGCGCAGGCGGTTGCCCTGCTGCTCGAGCACCTCGTAGGCCCCTTCACGCGAACCCCGGTAGCCGGTATAGCCATGTGCCGCCTGGATCTGCGCGCCCTCCGGCAGCAGTACCTCGACGCTGGCGTGGCGGATCGGCAGCGACCAGTCATTGCCGGTCACGTTCCAGTAGAGTTCATCGACGCTGGCGTGATGCAGCAGCTGCGCATTCATGCGGTAGGTCAGTTCGTAGACATGAGGCCCGGACTCGAGCCGCACATCGGCGCTGCCCAGACGCAGACGCAGGGCATGCTCGAGGCGCTGCTCGGTGACGCTTTCCGGACGCCCGTCACGCGTGGCCGATATCAGTGTCAGCGGCGTGCTGCGCAACAGGCCGTTGCCCAGGCGATAGCGGACGGGAATGTCGCGGTAGATACCACGGACGATCATCTTGCCCTCGGCCGTCACCGCGATGCGCTCGGTCACCAGCACGTCGCCACTCGGCTCGACCTGCATGCGCACGTCATAGGCCTGAATCGCCTCCTCGGCACGCAGGCCGAACGCGCAGAAACAGCACAGCCACAACAGCACCCGCAGTCTTCCTGACATGACACTCTCCTCGATGCGCGTACCTGCGCAGCCATCTCTCGGGCAAATCGGAGCGGCACCCTACCCGAGCGACCCGGCGAGAAAAAGCGAATACCGCACAGGCGCAGGATATTCGCCGGCAGAGCGACGGCGTGCTACCAGCCGCCGCCTCCACCGCCACCGCCGCCGCCACCGGAGGAGCCGCCCCCGGACGAACCACCCGAGGAGCCGCCCGACGAACTGCTCGACGGTGGCGTCGAGGCCAGGGCGGCCACACTGCTCAGGCCCGTGGCCAGGGCGCTGCTCATGACCTGCGCCGAGCTGAAGCGGCGACGGCTCTCATACCAGTCCGGCTGGTAGTCACGCAGCTGCGGATCGATCAGGCCACTGGCCAGCGCCTCGCTGAAACGCGCGCTCCATTTGTCCTCCACGCCCAGGGCCATGGCGTAGGGCAGATGGCGCTCGTACAGCGCGATGCTCATCGCCGGGGCATCAGCGGCCAGCGCCAGGACGTCGCGCTCGGCCAGTTGCAGGTAGTCACGGTAGCCTTCGAGGCCGTCCAGCAGGCGGCGCCCGAGCAGCGTCGGCGCCGGCAGCAGGATGTAGGACACCACCAATAGCAGCAGATACAGCGCGATCAGCAGAATGGCCGCCCAGGACGTCACCTCGGCGATCATCAGCAGGCCCATCGGGACCGGCCAGAAGAACATCAGTGCGCCGAAGCCCATGCCGAGCTTCTTGCCGAACGACGGCTGGTGCAGCGCCAGCGTGAACATGATCAGCGACGCCACGGCGAAGGCCAGGCTGAACGCCAGCCCAACCAGCGCCATGGGCCAGTCGTCGTCGCCCCTGGCGTCGACCAGCAGCATCGTCAGACACGCCAGCAAGGCCCAGAACAGGCCCAGCGTCCAGATCCCACGGTTGTTGCTGAACCAGGCCTTGCCCTGTTTGCTCAGGTGTTCACCGAGGCCACCGAGGGCGTCGGCCATGCGCGGCTCGTACTTGCTGCCGACCTGCAACGAGGCATCCGCCTTATCGGCAGGCAGCAGGCGTTCGAGCACGTCGGCGTCGAGCGCCGTCAGCTCACCATGTGCCTCGGTGCTGCGACTCAGGATGAAGCCACTGCGCGGCCGGTCCTTGATCAGCAAGTGCTTGCCGATGGCCATGTCGGTAAGCCATACGCCGAAGGCGTGCGCCGCCGAGAAATCGCCACGCAGGCCACGGTGCCAGAGGTAGCCCACCTGCACCGCCGTCATGTTCTGTGGCGCCTCGAACAGGGGAATGATCACGCCCTTGCGCGGGTCTCGCCCGACGCGACACCAGGCGATCAGGTAGAACAGCGCGAGTCCGAGCAGCAACGCCGCGCCGAGGGCCAGGCCCAGATTGTCACGCAGCAACTGGGCGGCACGTTGCATGGCCGTGGGCCGTGGCACCAGGCCCGCCTGCCAGTCCACCGCGACCGTCAGGCCGTGATAGGCCGGCAATTGCCCGGTAGTGGCCAGGCTCACGAAGTCGTCACTGCGCAGCAGTACCTCATAGTCCTTTCCCTGCGCGCCAGAGGCCCCCGTGTAGGCCGCCAGCTGGCCGATCCGCGCCCCGGCGGGCAGGCGCACCTCGACCGAGGCACGGCGAATGGGAAAGACCCAGCCGTTGCCGGTGACGTTCCAGTACAGCTCATCGCGATCGGCGTGATGCAGCAGGGCGCGCTCCACCCGGTAGCGCAGCTCGTAGCGATAGCGTCCAGGCTCGAGCAGCACCGACGACGAGCCGAGGTAGTAGCGCACCCAGGCGCCGTTGCGTTCGCTGTGCACCGACTCGGGCTGGCCATCGCGGGTCACCCCCAGCAGGGTGATCGGGCTGGTCTCCCGCAGGCCCGCCGGCAACGCATAGCTGACCGGCAGATCGCGGTAGATGCCACGCTGGATGTCCTGCCCCTCGGCACGCACGAGGATGCGCTCGGTCACCAGCAGGTTGCCGTCGCTCTCGACCTGCAGGGTCACGGCGAAGTGTTCGATCGCTTCTTCCGCCAGTGCCAGACCGGGCAGCAGGCAGGCCACCAGCAGCAGGCCACGTAGCCATCCTTGCATGTTCAGAACTCCATCTTCGGTGACTCGGCGTCACCCGGATCATCCAGGCTGAAGTACTCGGCCTGCTCGAAGGCGAACGCCCGTGCCACCAGGTTGCTCGGCACCGACTCGACCAGCACGTTCAGTTCGCGCACCGCACCATTGTAGTAACGCCGGGCCATCTGGATATGGTTCTCGACCTCGCTGATCGAGCCCTGCAGCTCGCGAAAGCGCTGATCCGCCTTGAGCTCCGGGTAATCCTCCACCAGCAGGAACAGCTGACGCAGCTGGCTGCCCAGTTGCGCCTCCACCGGCGCCCGCTGGCCCAGCGGCGAATCCCTCAGCTGCTCCGCGCGCTGCCGCTCACGCACCAGCCGCTCCAGCGTCTGCTGCTCGTAGCCCAGATACTGCCGCACGCACTCCACCAGCGCCGGGATCAGGCTAGAGCGCCGCTTGAGCTGCACATCGATGCCGCTCGCGGCCTCGGCCACGCGGTGGCGATTGAACACCAGGCGGTTGTAGTAAAAGACCGTCGCACCGGCCAGCACCAGCAGCACGCCGACGCCCCACCATAAACCCGAACCCTGCATAGCTTCTCCTTGTTCAGCCTGTTGTGACGGCGACTGTCCTCATCGCGACACCCCGGGGGGACATCCCGGCGCGATGCTCGTATCCTGTAATGCCAGCCAACCCGCGAGGCCCGCATGCAGATCGAGCTGATCGAGATACGCGATCACCTGAATCGCTTCGCCCCCTTCGACAATCTGCCGGAGCAGACCCTCGACGATATCGCCCGGCAAGTGCAAGTAGGCTACTTCAAGGCCGGCAGCGAAATCCTCATCGCTGGCGAACCGATCCACGAACTGCACTATGTACGCAGCGGCGCGGTGGAGATCCACCGGCGCAGTGGCGAACTGCACAATCGCCTGACCGAAGGTGACCTCTTCGGCCAGGCCGGCCTGCTGCGTGGCAACAAGGTACGCCTGGCCGCCAGGGCGCTGGAAGACAGCCTGATCTATTTCATCCCCGGCCCGCTGTTCCAGCAGCTGTGCGACCAGTTCGACAGCTTCGCCGATTTCGTCGAGGCCGAAGGCCAGTCGCGGCTCAAGTCGGCCCTGGAAGACAGCCACGGCAAGGCCAGCGAGCTGATGAAGATCAAGGTGCGCAAACTGATCGGCCGGGCGCCAGTCAGCGTGCCGCTGGACATGCCCGTGCAGCAGGTGGCGCAGGTGATGAGCGAGCAGAGCGTATCCTCGGTGATCATCGTCAACCCCGGCCGGCGCTGGCCCAACCCGGCGCAGGTGCAGGTCGCCGACCAGCAGACCCAGGTGATGGCGGGCATCCTCACCGACCGCGACCTGCGCGTGCGCGTCCTCGCCGAAGGGCTGCCCGGCGATACCCCGGTCAGCCAGGTGATGACACCCGGCCCGGTCACCGTGCAGGCCGACGAGTCGGTGTTCGAGGCCATGCTGTGCATGCTGCGCAACAACATCCACCACCTGCCGGTGCTGCAACGCCGGCGCCCGGTGGGCATGATCTCCCTCGCCGACGTCATCCGCTACGAGTCGCGCAGCAGCCTCTACCTGGTCAACAGCATCTTCAACAAGGACTCCGTGGACGGCCTCAAGGGCCTGCTGCCGGACCTGCACGCCACCTTCGTGCGCATGGTCGCCGACGATGCCAGCGCACACATGGTGGGCCGCGCCATGAGCAGCATCGGCCGCGCCTTCACCCGCCGCCTGCTGGTGCTCGCCGAGGAGAACCTGGGGCCGCCGCCGGTGCCCTACTGCTTCATGATCGCCGGCTCGATGGCGCGCGACGAACAGCTGCTGCTCACCGACCAGGACAACGCCCTGGTGCTCGACGACAGCTTCGACCCGGAACAGCACGACGCCTACTTCGCCGAACTGGCGCAGTTCGTCAGCAACGGCCTGGCCGCCTGCGGCTACGCCTACTGCAAGGGCGGCATCATGGCCAGCAACCCCAAGTGGCGCCAGCCGCTGAAGGTCTGGCGCGGCTACTTCACGCGCTGGATCGAGCAGCCCAACCCCGAGACCCTGCTCAACAGCAGCATCTTCTTCGACCTCGACGGGGTGTACGGCAAGACCGCGCTGGTGGAGAACCTCAAGGAGTTGCTGGCGGAAAAGGCCAGCGGTACCCCGGCCTTCCTCGCCGCACTGGCGCGCAACGCCCTCAACCGCACGCCGCCGCTGGGCTTCTTCCGCACCTTCGTGATGGAAACCGACGGCCGCCAGAAGAACATCATCAACCTCAAGGGACGCGGCACCGCGCCGCTCACCGACCTGATCCGCGTGCACGCCCTGGCTTGCGGCTCCAAGGCGCAGAACTCGCTGGAGCGCCTCGACGCCATCGCTGCCACCAAGCTGCTGCCCAAGGAAGCCCTGGATCACCTGCGCTACGCCTTCGAGTTCCTCAGCCTGGTGCGCATCCGCCACCAGGCGCGCGAGGTGGAAGCCGGCAACCCGCCGGACAACTACGTCGAGCCGGAGCAGTTCAGCTCCAGCGAACGCCACCACCTCAAGGAAGCCTTCCAGGTGGTGAGCAACGCGCAGAAATTCCTGCGCTTCCGCTACCCGGCCCAGCCGCTGACCCGTCCGCAATGAGTGCCGATCACAACCCGGACTGGCCGCAGCGCTTCGCCGAACTCGCCGCCAGCAGTCAGGACGAACGCCTGCGCGCCTATTACGCGGCTGGCTGCATCACCGCCGATACGCCCCTGGCCGAGGCGCCGCTGGTGGCGCTGGACGTGGAAACCACCGGCCTCGATCCGCGCGAACATGCCATCGTCAGCCTCGGCCTGGTGCCGCTGGACCTGCAGCGCATCCGCTGCGCCGAGGCGCGCTACTGGGTGGTCAAACCCACCAGCGAGCTGAGCGCCGAGTCGGTCACCTTCCACCACATCACCCACTCCGACATCCGCCACGCACCGCGCCTGGCCCATGTGCTGGAGGAACTGCTGGAGGCCCTGGCGGGCAAGGTAGTGGTGGCGCACTACCGCAACATCGAGCGCAACTTCCTCGACCAGGCCCTGCGCGAGCACCTGGGCGAGGGGCTGCTCTTCCCCATCATCGACACCATGGAGCTGGAAGCGCGCTTGCATCCCAAGCGCACGGTCAGCTGGTGGGACCGCCTGCGCGGCCGCGAACCGCTGTCCATCCGCCTGGCCGACAGCCGCCTGCGCTACGGCCTGCCGCTGTACAGCGCCCACCACGCCCTGACCGACGCCCTCGCCTGCGGCGAACTGCTGCAGGCCCAGGTGGCCAGGCACTACCCGGCGCATACGCCGGTGGGCGCGCTGTGGAGCTGAAGCCGCTCCTACAGGTCCGTCGTGCCGGCCGAGTCACGCAGGGTGGATAACGCGAAGCTTATCCACCATCAGGCGAGCGGATGGCCAAGATATGGCCGGCGGAGCGCCATCTGCTCAACGCCGCAGAAGCATCGCGGCTGAAGCCGCTCCTACGGGGTCGGTGGCGCGAGCAAGTAGCCTTCACCCTACGGGCTCCGCGTGAGGATCATCCATTCAGGACAACGCAGATACACACCCATGAATCGCCGCAAGAAGATCAAGCAACTACTCGAAGCCCACGCCAGGAAGGCCAACGCCAAGCTCGCGCCCAAGAGCAACAAACCCAAGTACATCAGCAAGGCCGACAGGGCGAAGCTGGCGGCTGATGCCGCTCAAGAGAGCGTCACGCCCGCTGAGTAAGACGCAGACAGAGAACATCGCGGCTGAAGCCGCTCCTACAGGTCAGCCGCGTAGGGTGGATAACGCGAAGCTTATCCACCACCAGGCGGGCGGATGGCTGAGGAGTGACGGGCAGAGCGCCGTCTGCTCAACGCCGCAGAAGCATCGCGGCCAACGCCCCTCCCACAGGAGGCAGTGGAACTAACCCAGCACCTTGTCTGCCGTGTACACCGCCTCGTCGAGAAACGCGTTGACCGCCGGATGGTCGCGTTCGCCCTTGCGATAGGCGAGGAACACGCCGCGCTGGATGTCGGGCAGCAGGGGCACGGCGGTGACACCGGGCAGCGGGCGGACCAGGCGCAGGCCGGAGACGATGGAGATGGAGTTGCCGGAAGCGACCATCGCCGCGACCATCTCGAAACCGGCGCAGTGCGCATTGATGCGCGGCGCGAAGCCCGAACGGCGACACAGGTTGGTGATGAATTCGCCGAACGAGCTGCCGGTGGAGTCCAGCGCCCAGGCCTCCTCGCGCAGGTCGGCGATGGTCAGGCTGGCGTGCCTGGCCAGGGCGTGGTCGATGGGCAGCAGCACGTGCAGCAGGTCCTGGGTCAGCGGGATCAGCGCGTAGTGCTCGCGGTTCTCGTCCGGGGTCACGGCCAGGTCGTCGATCACCGCCACGTCGATCTGCCAGGCGCCCAGGGCACTGAGGCTTTCCTGCGGCTCCAGCTCCAGCACCACCACGTTCAACCGGGGATAGCTGCTGCGCAGGGCGCGCACGGTTTCCGCGATCACCGCCACGGAGATCGACGCGAAGGCCGCCACGCGCAGTTCGCCGGCCACTTCGCCGCGCAGCAGCGCCAGCTCCGAGCGGGCTTCGTCGAGCACCATGAGGATGCGCTCGGCATGCGCCACCAGACGCTCGCCGGCCGGCGTCAGCACGACACCGCGCCCACGCCGCTCGATCAGCGCGACATCCACCTCGCGTTCGAGCAAGGCGACCTGTTGCGACACGGCCGACGGCGTCAGGTGCAACGACTCGGCAGCGGCCGCCATGGTGCGGCAACGGGCCAGTTCACGCAGGGTGCGCAGGCGGGTGATGTCCATGGCAGGATCTCAATAGTTAAGAGTTGCTAACGAATATATTAAAAATAAATCAGTATACATAATGATAAAGCCGTTCTTAGATAGGGTTGTCCACACGCGCGGAACCGGGCGCGTGTCCACTCACCCAGAAGAAGAACCTCGCCATGGCTATCAGCGTTTTCGACCTGTTCAAAGTCGGCATCGGCCCGTCCAGCTCCCACACCGTCGGCCCGATGCGCGCGGCCGCCCTGTTCACCCACGCCCTGGAGAACCACGGCCACATGCCGCAGGTGACCCGTGTCGTCGCCGAGCTGTACGGCTCGCTGGGCGCCACCGGCAAGGGCCACGGCAGTGACAAGGCAGTCCTGCTCGGCCTCAGCGGCCATGAGCCGGATACCGTCAACGTCGACCAGGTCCCCGAGTACATCGACACCATCCGTCGCGACAAGCGCATCGTCCTGGCCGGCAAGCACGCCGTCGCCTTCGACGAGAAGGCCGACCTGAAGATGTTCCGCAAGGCGCTACCGCTGCACGCCAACGGCCTGCGCTTCGCCGCCTTCGACGGCGCGGGCATCCAGGTGCACGAGGCCACCTACTACTCGGTGGGTGGCGGCTTCGTGGTCAGCGAGGCGATTCTCGCCGATGGCTCCAAGCACAAGGTCATCGCCCCGGACGCCACGGCCCTGCCGCTGCCGTTTCGCAGCGGCGCCGACCTGCTGCGCCTGAGCCGCGAGCATGGCATCGGCATCGCCGAGGTGATGCGCCGCAACGAACGCCACTGGCGCAGCGACGAAGAGACCGACGCCGGCCTGCTGGAAATCTGGAAGGTGATGCAGGCCTGCGTGGAGCGCGGCTGCCGCACCGAAGGCATCCTGCCGGGCGGCTTCAAGGTGCGCCGGCGCGCGGCGATCCTGGCGCGCAAGCTGGGCGGCTTCCAGCGCAGCTACATGGAAGATCCGCTGCGCATGCTCGACTGGGTCAACCTCTGGGCCCTGGCCGTGAACGAGGAGAACGCCGCCGGTGGCCGCGTGGTCACCGCGCCGACCAACGGCGCCGCCGGCATCATCCCGGCGGTGCTGCACTACTACGCCAACGCCATCTCCGGCGCCAGCGAACGCGGCATCATCGACTTCCTCCTCACCGCTGGCGCCATCGGCATCCTGTACAAGGAGAACGCCTCGATCAGCGGCGCCGAAGTGGGTTGCCAGGGTGAAGTCGGCGTGGCCTGTTCGATGGCGGCCGGCGCGCTGTGCGCGGTACTCGGCGGCACCCCGGAGCAGGTCGAGAACGCCGCCGAGATCGGCATGGAGCACCACCTGGGCCTGACCTGCGACCCGGTCGGCGGCCTGGTGCAGATTCCCTGCATCGAGCGCAACGCCATCGCCTCGGTGAAGGCGATCAACGCCGCGCGCATGGCGCTGTACGGCGACGGCGCGCACTACGTGAGCCTGGACAAGGTGATCAAGACCATGCGCGAGACCGGTGCCGACATGCTGACCAAGTACAAGGAAACCGCCCGTGGCGGCCTGGCGGTGAACATCATCGAATGCTGATGTTCGATCGCTAGACGCGAAAACGCCGCGAACTTGCAAAGGTTCGCGGCGTTTTCGTTGCTGCCGGGGGAAGCCCTCTCCCAGTATCGGAAGAGGGCCAGCGGCCGCTCAGCGCGGCTCGCTGCTCAGCCCCTTGATGATCGCCACGCAGCCGACCAGCAACACCACGGTGAACGGCAGGCCGGTCGATACCGCCATCGCCTGCAGGGCCACCAGGCCACCGCCAAGCAGCAGCGCGACGGCCAGGGCGCCTTCCATGATCACCCAGAACATCTTCTGCGAGACCGGTGCGTTGATCTTGCCGCCAGCGGTGATGGTGTCGATCACCAGCGAGCCGGAGTCCGACGAGGTGATGAAGAACAGCACCACCAGGACGATCGCGGCGAACGAGCTGATGGCGCTGATCGGCAGCTGATCGAGCATGACGAACATCTTCAGCTCCAGGGCCGCCTGCTGCAGTTCGGTGAGGCCGCCGAGGGCCTGGTGCAGCGCGGTCCCGCCGAAGGTGCTCATCCAGATCACCGACACCAGCGACGGCACCAGCAGCACCGCCGTGAGGAATTCACGCACGGTGCGGCCACGGCTGACCCGCGCGATGAACATGCCCACGAACGGCGACCAGCTGATCCACCAGGCCCAGTAGAACGCCG
>NZ_SUKD01000088.1:0-265 GCF_013357275.1 Pseudomonas sp. BMW13
GGCGGCCCAGATGCCGAACGCTTCCGGCGACTGCTCGCCACCCTCACCGAACCAGTACGGCTGCGGGATGTGGGCGATACCGGGGATCGGCAGGTCGCCCTGCTCGTGCATGAACTTCATGCCGCCGAGACTGGCGCCGGCCACGGTGGAGCCGTGGTAGCCATTCTCGCGGCCGATGATGACCTTTTTGTTCGGCTGGCCCTTGCACGCCCAGTAGTGGCGCACCAGGCGCAGCATGGTGTCGTTGCCCTCGGAGCCGGAACCG
>NZ_SUKD01000089.1:0-239 GCF_013357275.1 Pseudomonas sp. BMW13
TGACCCACATCGAGGCGATGTACAGCACGGTGCCGATGGTGGCCAGCCAGAAGTGCGCGTTGATCAGGCCGATGCTGTGCATCTGCTCGCGACCGAACACCTTGGGAATCAGGTGATACAGCGAACCGATGGAGATCATCGCTACCCAGCCGAGGGCGCCAGCGTGCACGTGGCCGATGGTCCAGTCGGTGTAGTGGGACAGGGCGTTGACGGTCTTGATGGCCATCATCGGGCCTTCG
>NZ_SUKD01000090.1:0-290 GCF_013357275.1 Pseudomonas sp. BMW13
AAATTCGAACGTAACAAACCGCACGTCAACGTCGGCACCATCGGTCACGTTGACCACGGTAAGACCACTCTGACCGCTGCTCTGACCCGTGTCTGCTCCGAAGTTTTCGGTTCGGCCAAGGTCGACTTCGACAAGATCGACAGCGCTCCGGAAGAAAAAGCTCGTGGTATCACCATCAACACTGCGCACGTAGAGTACGACTCCAACATTCGTCACTACGCGCACGTTGACTGCCCGGGCCACGCCGACTACGTGAAGAACATGATCACCGGTGCTGCCCAGATGGACGG
>NZ_SUKD01000091.1:0-204 GCF_013357275.1 Pseudomonas sp. BMW13
CGCACCAGCGTGCAGGAGCGTTCGCACATCCTGCTGAAGATCGCCGACCGCATCGAAGCCAACCTCGAACTGCTGGCCGTGGCCGAGACCTGGGACAACGGCAAGGCCGTGCGCGAAACCCTCAATGCCGACGTGCCGCTGGCCGCCGACCACTTCCGCTACTTCGCCGGCTGCATCCGCGCCCAGGAAGGCAGCACCGCCGAG
>NZ_SUKD01000092.1:0-1852 GCF_013357275.1 Pseudomonas sp. BMW13
CGGCTACAACGAACTGCGCATCGAGGACCGCAAGGGCGCCGAGCAGATCTACGTCCACGCCCAGCGCGACTGGGACGAAAACATCGAGCACGACCAGAAGATCCGCGTCGGCAACGAGCGCCACGACACCGTCGAGGCCAACAGCTACACCGAGCTCAAGGCCGAGGAACACCTCACCGTCACCGCCGAGCGCAAGGTCGAGGTCAAGCCGCAGGACCACCTGACGGTGGGTACCGACCAGCACATCAAGCTGGGCACCGCGCAACTGACCAAGGCCGGCCGCGAGATCCACCTCAAGGCCGGGCAGAAAATGGTCATCGAGGCCGGCATCGAACTGACCCTCAAGGCCGGTGGCAGCTTCATCAAGCTCGACCCGGGCGGCATCACCATCTCCGGCCCGCTGGCCCGCCTCAATGCCGGCGGCTCGCCGGGCAAGGGCTCGGGTATCGGCATCAAGCCACCCGTGTTGCCGGGCGCGGCGGATAGCGACAAGGCGGGGAGCTTGTTGGAGCAGGCCATCAGCAACTGCGTGGACAAGCCGCAGAAGGCGGTCTGTGAAGAGTGCTTGCTCCGAGCACAAAGCAAAGCCCAAGCGCTAGTCGCACGTTGAGAGGCCCGGAAACACCATGAACACCATGACTCATGCTTGGTTAACCCATCTTGGCGAGCAGGCAGAACATGCGCGTTTGCAGCATCTTGATCTTCTGGTCGATGCCAGCAATCTGGACTATCCGCTGCTTGCGCACCTCGATGAATCAGATCAGCGCCCAGATGTTGCCAAGTTGCTTGAAGGTACGCCGGAGGAAGCCATTGCAGCCAAGGGGCCTCTGCTGATTCGCGTGAGCCTCGAGCAACTTGATCATCAGGCTTGGTTAGACGGATTGCTCGCCAGCAAGAATGCCCACCAGCATCTTCTGGCGTTGCTCAGCCCTTGGCCTTTCACTCAACTGGCCAGTCATCTGAGGCACTGCACCCAGGCCGAGTGGAACGACGGAAGGGGCAGCGGTCTGCTGCGTTTTTATGACCCGCGTATGCTGGTGCCCACTAGCGAAGCCCTAGATCCACATCAGATATGGTTCCATGCCCCGATCATCGCCTGGCACTGGCGGGATCGTGATCGGCAGCCACGTAGTTTGCCTGGCAACCTTATGCGTCCAGCGGAGTTACCTTCACCGCTACCGGTCTTGCAACTGACGCGAGCACAGATGGCCAGCCTGCTGGCCTGGAGCGCTGCCGAGGACTATCGGCGCAGTTGGGGTGTGCAGCCTCAGGACTATGGTATGGCCCAGCAGGAACCCTTGATGCGCCACCTGATGCATGGGCAATTGGCGGCTAACCGCGAGGGGCTATATGACCTCGATCAGCGTGACACTTTCATCCGTGCCTGGTTGGCCAAGAATTCTCCTGTTGCGCCGCCTGAAGAGACTGCTGAGGTGTGGGCATGACTCGCAGGGCCTTGGCCTGTCTTCTGGTGGTTCTATCGCTGAGTGGCTGTCTGGCTAAGGAGTCCGAGATGCTCGGTGCCCCGGTGGAGGGCTATAACCATACCTCCGCTGCCATCAACCGTTTCACCGTCAACGGCGCTGGAGGCCCTAATCTAGGCCCTTATGGTGGCGGGGGCGGGCAGGTTTGTTGTGGCTCTGTGCCGCGTTATTGGCGGCCTGGGCTCAGAGCTATTGTGGAGTGGGAGAAGGATCCTAATCCAGGCGCCTCTGTTGGATGGCCACCTCATGGTACCGATGGATGGCGAGAGGCATATAAGAAACACGCGGCCAATTACACCCGCCACCGTGTAGTGGTGGAGATACCTCAATACCAAGAAGCCGGAACCTTGAAAGTGCACTTTTTGCCC
>NZ_SUKD01000093.1:0-269 GCF_013357275.1 Pseudomonas sp. BMW13
CGGTCGGCGATCTTCAGCAGGATGTGCGAACGCTCCTGCACGCTGGTGCGGCCCCAGGCGTCGGCGGCGGCATGGGCGGCGTCCAGCGCCTTGTCGATGTCGGCGGCGTTGGAACGGGGGAATTCGGCGATCACCGAGCCGTCGACCGGGCTGGTGTTGCTGAAGTACTGGCCGCTGAGCGGGGCGACGAATTCACCACCGATGTAGTTGCCGTAGCGCGGCTTGAGGGTGACGACGGCGCCTGCTGTACCCGGTTTCGCGTAAATCAT
>NZ_SUKD01000094.1:0-201 GCF_013357275.1 Pseudomonas sp. BMW13
ATGCGGGAATAGCTCAGTTGGTAGAGCACGACCTTGCCAAGGTCGGGGTCGCGAGTTCGAGTCTCGTTTCCCGCTCCAGATTTTCGAAATGCTGCTTCGGCAGGGTTTCAAACGAAGTTCCAGGTCCCCTTCGTCTAGTGGCCTAGGACACCGCCCTTTCACGGCGGTAACAGGGGTTCGAGTCCCCTAGGGGACGCCACT